>NZ_JALPRI010000021.1:0-136059 GCF_030464785.1 Paraburkholderia sp. SEWSISQ10-3 4 | reverse complement strand
CCCACTTAGCATTAGCGGTTTGAGCTGCTTTCTCTTGCCTACTTCTCTTTGCAGCAGCAAAGAGAAGTAGGTGCTGCCCCGCACAGGGGCAACGCTAATAGACCACTAACAAAGCAAGGAAAGGCACCAAAGCCAGAACAAGGAAAAGCCAAAGCCCTAAGAACACAGACAATAAGCGCCGCGAAAGCAAAAAAGCTTAGGAGACAAAACGATGAACACCCCAGAAAACACACAAACAAAAACCCACCGCCTGGAAGGCGAATTCGACTACATCATAGTCGGCGCCGGCACAGCAGGTTGCGTCCTCGCCAACCGCCTATCGGAAGATCCAGAGGTGCAGGTCCTCCTGCTAGAAGCCGGCGGCAAAGACGACTACCACTGGATCCACGTGCCGGTAGGCTACCTCTACTGCATTGGCAATCCCCGCACAGATTGGCTCTACAAAACCCAGTCAGAACCCGGCCTGAACGGCCGCTCCCTCTCATACCCGCGGGGCAGAGTACTAGGCGGCAGCTCCTCCATCAACGGCATGATCTACATGCGCGGCCAACGCGAGGACTACGATGAATGGGCTCGCGTCACCAATGACGCCTCCTGGTCCTGGAACTCTGTCCTCCCCATCTTCAAACGCAGCGAAGATCACCACGCCGGCGCGTCCGAATCGCATGGAGCAGGCGGCCCATGGCGCGTCGAAAAACAACGCCTGAAATGGAAGATCCTCGAAGAGTTTTCACAAGCCGCACAACAAACCGGCATACCCGCTACCGATGACTTCAATCGCGGTGACAACACCGGTGTCGGCTACTTCGACGTCAATCAGAAACGCGGCATCCGCTGGAATGCGTCGAAAGCCTTTCTGCGTCCGGCGCTTAGGCGACCCAATCTCACCGTTATCACCGGTGCCCATACCCAGCGCGTCGTGTTCGAAGGACGTCGCTGCACCGGCGTCGAATATCGCGGCGACAACACGGACTATCTCGCCAAAGCCCGTTGCGAAGTGATCCTCAGTTCCGGTGCGGTCAACTCGCCGCAATTGCTCGAACTCTCCGGTATCGGCAATGGTGCGCGTCTCCAGAATCTCGGTATCGAGGTCGTGAAGGATCTGCCCGGCGTCGGCGAAAATCTGCAGGACCATCTGCAGTTGCGTATGGCCTATAAAGTCGACGGCGTGCGTACGCTCAATACCGCTTCCGCGCATTGGTGGGGCAAGCTGATGATCGGCATGCAGTACGCGTTCTTTCAAAGCGGCCCCATGTCGATGTCACCATCGCAACTCGGCGCGTTCGCCAAGTCCGATCCGAATGACCGCTCGCTCACGCGTCCCGATCTCGAGTATCACGTGCAGCCGCTCTCACTCGATCGCTTCGGGGAACCGTTGCATCGCTTCAATGCATTTACCGCGTCGGTGTGTCAGTTGCGGCCAACCTCGCGTGGCAGCATTCACATCGGGTCGGCCGATGCGTCGGCGCCGCCGTTGATCGCGCCAAACTATCTATCCACCGAATACGACCGGCACGTCGCTGCCAACGCATTGCGTCTGACGCGCCGCATTGCCGCGGCGCCTGCGCTCGCGCCCTATCGGCCGCAAGAGATTCTGCCCGGTATCCAGTATCAGACCGAAGAAGAACTTCAGCAGGCCGCAGGGGCGGTCGGCACCACCATCTTTCATCCGGTCGGCACTTGCCGGATGGGCACCGCCGACGATCCCGGCGCAGTCGTCGACAATCGCCTACGAGTTATCGGGGTTGACGGTTTACGGGTGGTCGACGCATCAATCATGCCGTCCATCACCTCGGGCAATACCAACTCGCCGACGCTGATGATCGCCGAACGCGCCAGCGACATGATCCGTGAAGATCGCCGCGCACGCGTGGGCGGCAATGTCCTGGTTCAGACTAGCGGTGCGCCGTCCATGTCAGCCGTGTGACACTCGGCGTGACTGTGGGAGCCGAAGCCGCGGTGCGTGCCTCGGACTTTGCCTGGCATGCCTCGAGCGTGATGGAAGCAGCGCTCGCGGATCCCCCTGGCGCCTGCCGAGCAAGGTTGACGCATCGCGTGCGCATCCTTCAGGCGCCCCGAGCAAGGGTGGCGTGCCGCTTGAGCACGCCTCGGGCCCGCTTCAAACAGTCGTCATCCACTAAGTGCAAATCCCAATGAATGCGCTGCATCATTGGCGCGACAATGGCAGCCATGCTGCGTGCCGCCCATGGATTACCGTCCGGATTGGTGCAGTACGCCAACGAGCGGCACGGGGTGCCGCCGTCACACATAAAAGTCGCGCAGCCGTTCGCGCGGAAGATCGTAATGCTTCGCCTTACTCCGTATGGAAGGGAACATGATTCTCGGCGATACGATTCTCGAAACGCGCGGCCTCACCCGCGAGTTCAAAGGCTTCATCGCCGTGAACGGGGTGAACCTGCGCGTGCGCCGTGGCTCGATCCATGCGCTGATCGGCCCTAATGGGGCAGGCAAGACCACCTGCTTCAATCTGCTCACCAAATTCCTTGAACCGACCGCGGGCCAGATCGTCTTCAATGGAATCGACATCACCAGTGAACGCCCGGCGCAAATCGCCCGGCGCGGCATCATCCGCTCGTTTCAGATTTCTGCTGTATTTCCGCATCTGACAGCATTGCAGAATGTGCGCATCGGTTTGCAGCGTGTGCTCGGCACGGCATTTCACTTCTGGAAGAGCGAGCGCACGCTGCGTCAGCTCGACGATCGGGCCATGGATTTGCTCACCCAGGTCGGATTGACCGATTTCGCCGACGTGCTCACGGTAGAACTGTCCTACGGCCGCAAGCGCGCGCTCGAAATCGCCACCACGCTCGCGATGGAGCCCGAGTTGATGCTGCTCGACGAACCAACACAAGGCATGGGCCATGAAGACGTCGATCGCGTCACGGCCTTGATCAAGAAGGTATCGAGCGGCCGCACGATCCTGATGGTCGAACACAACATGAACGTGATCGCCGGCATCTCCGACACCATCACCGTGCTGCAACGAGGCGAGGTGCTCGCGGAAGGCAGCTATGCCGAAGTGTCGAAGAATCCGCTCGTGATGCAAGCCTATATGGGCAGCGCCGACGCGGCGCTCGCCGGAGCCCACGCATGAATACGATTGCGGAGCGCGAAAGTCTCGAAGTGAGCGACACGGCTGGCGGTGCCCCCGCGCTGGAGATCACGGGTTTGCAGGCATGGTACGGGGAGTCCCATATCCTGCATGGCGTCGATCTGACGGTGAACCGCGGCGAAGTCGTCACGCTGCTGGGCCGTAACGGCGCGGGGCGCACCACCACACTGCGCGCGATCATGGGGCTGACCGGCCGGCGCACCGGCTCGATCCGCATTAGTGGCCGCGAAACCATCAACCTGCCCACACATCGCATCGCTCACTGCGGCATCGGTTACTGCCCGGAAGAGCGTGGGATTTTTTCGAGCCTCTCGTGTGAGGAAAACCTGCTGTTGCCGCCGCCCGTCGGCGACAAGGCGCACATGATGTCGCTCGAAGAAATCTATTCGATGTTCCCGAATCTGCAGGAACGCCGCATGAGCCAGGGCACGCGGCTCTCGGGTGGCGAGCAGCAGATGCTGGCGGTCGCACGCATTCTGCGCACCGGCGCGAGTTTGTTGCTGCTCGACGAAATCTCGGAGGGCCTGGCGCCAGTCATCGTGCAGGCGCTGGCCCGCATGATCATGACGCTCAAGGCGCGCGGCTACACGGTCGTGATGGTCGAACAGAATTTCCGCTTTGCCGCGCCACTCGCCGATCGCTTCTATGTGATGGAGCATGGTGCGATCGTCGAACACTTCGAGGCCGGCGAGCTTGAAAGCAAGATGCCGGTGCTGCACGACTTACTGGGCGTATAGACAGGAAGTAACGAGAAACGTCCGATTGCCTCTGATAACCACAAGCGAAGAAACCAGGAGACAGGAATGAAAAAGAACCCACTCGCGCGGCTTGCCACACTCTGTTTCGCGGTTGCCGCCGGCGCCGCGTTGACGATGGGCAGCGCGCAGGCCGCTGACGATGCCGTGAAGATCGGCTTCATCACCGACATGTCGGGTCTGTATGCGGATATTGATGGCCAGGGCGGTCTCGAAGCGATCCGCATGGCCGTGGCCGACTTCGGCGGCAAGGTCAATGGCAAGCCGATCTCGGTGGTCTATGCCGATCACCAGAACAAGGCCGACATCGCGGCGTCGCGGGCGCGCGAATGGTTCGATCGGGATGGCGTCGATCTGCTGATCGGCGGCACGAATTCGGCAACCGGGCTGTCGATGAACACGGTGGCTGGTGAGAAGCACAAGGTTTATATCAGCATCGGCGCGGGCGCCGACACCCTGACCAACGAGCAGTGCACACCGTACACGATCCACTACGCGTACGACACGACGGCGCTCGCCAAGGGCACGGGCTCGGCGGTGACGAAGCAGGGCGGCAAGACCTGGTACTTCCTGACCGCTGACTATGCGTTCGGCAAGGCACTCGAAAAGAATACGTCGGACGTGGTGAAGGCCAACGGCGGCCAGGTGCTGGGTGCCGTGCGTCATCCGCTTTCGGCATCGGATTTCTCGTCTTTCCTGTTGCAGGCGCAAGCGTCGAAGGCGCAGATCCTCGGCCTCGCCAACGCAGGCGGCGACACGATCAACTCGATCAAGGCCGCCAAGGAATTCGGCGTCACGAAGACGATGAAGCTGGCCGCGCTGCTGATGTTTATCGACGACGTCCACAGTCTGGGTCTGGAAACGACCCAAGGCCTGGTGCTGACGGACAGCTGGTACTGGAACAAGGACGCCACTACGCGCGCGTGGGCGCGGCGCTACTTCGACAAGATGAAGAAGATGCCGTCGAGCCTGCAGGCTGCCGACTACTCCGCAACCATGACCTACCTGAAGGCCGTGCAGACGGTCGGCTCGACCGACTCCGACAAGGTGATGGCGCAACTGAAGAAGGCCAAGATCGACGACTTCTACGCGAAGGGCTACATCCGTCAGGACGGCAGCATGATCCACGATATGTACCTGATGCAGGTGAAGACGCCGGCCGAATCCAAAGAGCCGTGGGACTACTACAAGATCACTGCGACGATTCCCGGCGAACAGGCGTTCACGACCAAGGCTGAAACGCGCTGCGCGATGTGGAAATAAGCGTAGATTGATAACCAGTTGACCGTCTGTCAGCCGTTTCTGGCGGGAAATATATAGCGCCGTTTTGGTACACAGACTGATGGTCAGCTGCTTCATGTGCCGCGCGCGATCGAGCGGATGGCTCGCCGGCCGCGCGCCGGCGGGATCATACGTAACCGATCTCACCCTGACGTTGGCTTAAGGGATTAAGGCTTCAATGGAAATCTTTGGCGTTCCGCTACCGGCGATGCTGAGCCAGTTGCTGCTGGGGCTCGTGAACGGCTCGTTCTATGCGATTCTCAGCCTGGGTCTGGCGGTGATCTTCGGCTTGCTCAACGTGATCAATTTCGCGCACGGCGCGTTGTTCATGCTCGGCGCGATGCTCGCGTGGATGGGCCTGTCGTATTTCGGCCTGCCGTACTGGGTGATGCTGGTGCTCGCGCCGCTGATCGTCGGCGTGTTCGGCATCGTGATCGAACGCTCGATGCTGCGCTGGCTGTACAAGCTTGATCACCTCTATGGGCTGCTGCTCACTTTCGGGCTCACGCTGGTTGTCGAAGGCGTGTTCCGCTCGATCTACGGTTCGTCCGGCCAGCCCTACGACGTGCCGTCGGCGCTTTCCGGTGCGACCGATCTCGGCTTCATGTTCCTGCCGAACTATCGCGCGTGGGTAGTGGTGGCGTCGCTCGTGGTCTGCTTCGCCACGTGGTTCGTGATTGAGAAGACGCGCCTCGGCGCCTATCTGCGCGCGGGCACCGAGAATCCGAAACTGGTCGAGGCGTTCGGTGTCAACGTGCCGTTGATGATCACGCTCACCTATGGCTTCGGCGTCGCGCTGGCCGCGTTCGCCGGCGTGCTGGCCGCGCCGGTGATTCAGGTCTCGCCGTTGATGGGCCAGCCGATGATCATCACCGTGTTCGCGGTGGTCGTGATCGGCGGCATGGGTTCGATCATGGGCTCGATCCTGACCGGCCTGCTGCTTGGCGTGATCGAAGGGCTGACGCGTGTGTTTTACCCGGAAGCGTCGGCGACCGTCGTCTTCGTGATCATGGCGCTCGTGTTGCTGGTGCGCCCGGCGGGTCTCTTCGGCAAGGAAAAATGATGCAGAGAAAAGTGCTCTACGGTCTGCTGCTGATCGCGCTTCTCGCGGTGCCGGTGCTCGGCATCTATCCGCTCTTCGTCATGAAGGTGCTGTGCTTCGCGTTGTTCGCCGCGGCCTTCAATCTGCTGATTGGATACACGGGGCTGCTCTCGTTCGGTCACGCAATGTTTCTCGCCTCGGCCGGTTACGTCACCGGTTATGCGATGCAGACGCTCGGCTTCTCTCCGGAGCTCGGCGTGGTGGCGGGCACCGCCACGGCGACGTTGCTTGGGCTGGTGGTCGGCCTGTTCGCGATTCGCCGGCAGGGCATCTACTTTGCGATGGTGACGCTGGCGCTCGCACAGATGGTCTACTTCGTGTTCCTGCAGGCGCCGTTTACGCACGGCGAGGACGGCCTGCAAGGCGTGCCGCGCGGCAAACTGTTCGGCTTGCTGGATCTGTCGTCGGACGTGACGCTGTACTTTGTCGTGCTGGCCGTGATGGTGCTGGCATTCCTGCTGATCGTGCGGATCGTGCACTCGCCGTTCGGGCAGGTGCTGGTCGCGATCAAGGAGAACGAGCCGCGCGCCGTGTCGCTTGGTTACGATACCGATCGCTTCAAACTGCTGGCGTTCATTCTGTCTGCTGGGATCGCCGGTCTGGCGGGCTCGCTCAAGGTACTGGTGCAGGGCTTCGAGACGCTGAGCGACGCGTACTGGACCATGTCGGGTCTCGTGATCCTGATGACGCTCGTCGGCGGCATGGGGACGCTGTTCGGGCCGCTGCTCGGCGCGGCGCTGATCGTTGCGCTCGAAGACCGGCTCGGCGATATCGGCACAGCGCTGGCTTCGTCGACAGGCGTCGAATGGTTCCGCTCGCTGGGTGAATCCGTGACCATCGTAACGGGCGTGATTTTCATTGCGTGCGTGCTGGCGTTCCGGCGCGGTATTGTCGGTGAGATCATCGCGAGAGTGCGGCCATTGCGGGCCTGAAGCGGCATTGAAGCGGCATTGAAGCGGCAATGAGGCGGCACTGAATTTCAAATTGCTTTGGCATCCGATATAATTCGGCGCTCGTGAAATCGGTCAGGCTGGATCTTGCGTTGCGCGCAGGCCGGCCTCGCGCTAAATCGGAACAAAACGTGCCCCACATTTGTGCCGCAGTGCACCACTAGGGTAATTGCTAGTTGTAAGGGGGAGGGTGCTCGTTTAATCTTCATGCAGTTCTGATGCACCACGAATTTTGCAGGTGGAGAACGAGGAGACAATGAGGCACTCAGTGCCCAGACGAAAGCGCTGTTGGATTGATATCCAACAGCGCTTTTTATTTGTGCTTTTCGTTATTCGCCATTCAATTTCTCCGCTAATTCGGTGACCCTTTTTTATTCACCGAGCCACCCCCGATTTCATCTGCCCTTACCCTGCAAAATGCTTGCAGCGCGGGGCTTTCGTCCGCTAAACTTGCCATTCACCGACCGAGCGGTCGGTGATTCAAATCTGCGGATTTGGATTCAAATGAATAACGGGGTAGACAGAGGAGCGGGATGAAGTCGGCATTGCGTTGGATGAGCGCGGCATTGGTCGCCACCGGAGTATCCGCGGCATGGAGTGACCAGGCATTCGCGGACGTGAAAATCGGCGTCACGGTGTCGGCAACAGGGCCGGCTGCGTCGCTTGGTATTCCGGAAAAGAACACGATCACGCTGCTGCCTAAAGAAGTGGCAGGGCAGAAGATCGACTACATCGTGCTCGACGACGCCACGGATTCAACCCAGGCCGTCAAGAACGCACGCAAGCTCACCAGCGAAGATCATGTGGATGCGTTGATCGGCTCGACCGTCGTGCCGAACTCGTTGGCCATGATCGACGTCGCTGCTGAAAGCACCACACCGATGATCTCCATGGCCGCCGCGGCGAGCATCGTGGAACCGATGGATGCGAAGCGCGCGTGGGTCTTCAAGACGCCGCAAAACGACATTCTGATGGCCACCGCGATCGCGCAGCATATGTCGAATCACGGTGTGAAGACGGTCGCGTTCATCGGCTTTGCAGATGCGTACGGCGAGAACTGGTTCAAGGAGTTCGGCAAGGCGGCCGATCTCGCGAAGATCAAGATCGTCGCGAACGAACGCTTCGCGCGCAACGACGCTTCGGTGACGGGCCAAGTGCTGAAGATCATGTCGCAGAATCCGGATGCGGTGCTGATCGCCGGCGCGGGCACACCGGCCGCATTGCCGCAGAAAACCCTCAAGGAACGCGGCTACAAGGGCAAGTACTATCAGACGCACGGCGTCGCCAATAACGACTTCCTGCGCGTGTGCGGCAAGGATTGCGAAGGCACCTATCTGCCGGCCGGTCCGTTGCTGGTCGCTGACCAGTTGCCCGATTCGAACCCGGTGAAGAAGTCCGCGCTCGCCTACAAGCATGCGTATGAAGCGGCGTACGGCGCCGGTTCGGTCTCGACATTCGGCGGTCACGCTTGGGATGCAGGCTTGCTGTTGCAACGCGCGATCCCGCATGCGCTGAAGAAAGGTCAGCCGGGCACGCCGGCGTTCCGCGAAGCGCTACGTGCGGCACTCGAAAACACGAAAGACATGCCCGCTTCCCACGGCATCTTCAACATGAGCGCGAACGACCACGCTGGTCTCGACCAGCGGGCGCGTGTGATGGTGGAGATCGCCGGCGGCAAGTGGAAGCTGTCCGGCGACTGAGCGAAGGCGAAGCGATACGGAACCCACTCAAAAAAGACGCGTGCAGTTGCCGCGTCTTTTTTATTGCCCGCATTTGATGTGTTGCGGTGCTGGAAGTGTGTTGGACAAGCGAAACATCGGAGATGAAAACGCGGTCAAAAGCGCGGCCTAAGCGGCCCGTTTCAGGACAAACCCGCATTCGGGCGACAGTCTATTGACCGTGAATGATGCAGAACGCAATACTACTAACATGTTAGTGTTTCGGGCATTAGAAATCGCAGTAGTGGTTCGCAGCAGGGGAGTTGCACCAGAACGGCGACGGCGTTGATGTTGAGCAGGGAAAACCATGCTTGGCATGCCTGAACCCTATAACTAGATTCAGACACCCGGCCCGTGCGCCGGATTACAGATACGCGCTTCAAAGCGTTTGGAGACTTGCATGAAAAAGACAAAGCAATGGGTACGCACCGGTATCGCGATGGCGTTGATGTGCGGCGCGGGCGCTGCCTTCGCGCAGGTGAAAATCGGCGTCACGCTGTCCACCACGGGGCCGGCTGCATCGCTCGGGATTCCTGAAAAGAACACGATCGCGCTGCTGCCGAAAGAGATCGGCGGCAAGACGGTGCAATACATCATCCTCGACGATGGATCGGACACCGGCAAGGCCGTGCAGAACACGCGCAAGCTGATCGACGAAGACCACGTCGACGCCATCGTCGGTTCGACCGTCACGCCGAATTCGCTGGCGATGCTCGACGCTGCGGCTGAAGGCAAGACGCCGATGATCTCGCTGGCGGCATCGGCTGCGATCATTTCGCCGATGGACGCCAAGCGCGCATGGGCCTTCAAACCACCGCAAAACGACAGCCTGATGGCTGACGCGATCGCCGACTACATGGAGCGTCACGGCGTGAAGACGGTCGGCTTCATTGGCTTCGCGGATGCGTACGGCGACGGCTGGAACAACGTCTTCACCGCGGCCGCCGCCGCGCATCATCTGAAGATCGTCTCCAATGAACGCTTTAACCGCACCGATGCCTCGGTGACCGGCCAGGTGCTGAAGACGATGGGCGCGAACCCGGATGCGGTGTTGATCGCGGGCGCGGGTACGCCGTCGGCGCTGCCGGCCAAGACGCTCAAGGAGCGTGGCTACAAGGGCAAGGTCTACCAGACGCACGGCGTCGCCAACAACGACTTCCTGCGCGTGTGCGGCAAGGATTGCGAAGGCGAACTCCTGCCGGCTGGTCCGATCCTCGTAGCCGATCAGCTGCCGGATTCGAATCCGGTGAAGAAGTCGTCGGAAGCCTACAAGGACGCGTATGAGAAAGCGTATGGCGCGGGCTCGGTGGCGACCTTCGGCGGTCACGCATGGGACGCCGGCCAGATGCTGCAAGCTGCGATTCCGGTCGCGCTGAAGACCGCTCAACCGGGCAGCGAAGCGTTCCGCATGGCACTGCGCAGCGCGCTTGAAAACATCAAGGAACTGCCGGTCTCGCACGGCATCATGAACACCACGACGACCGACCACAACGGCCTCGACAAGCGCGCACGCGTGATCGTGCAGATCGTCGACGGCAAGTGGAAGCTGCTGAACGACTAACAACAAAAACGATACGCGCCTCTCGCGCAGCATGCGGCGCAAGACGCCGCATTGCCATTCTGTTCGATGACAATGGCAACGACCGCTGCGCCGTATTCCGGCGCGGCGGTCGCTTTTTCAGGCATCGCTGGTTAGTGGCCGGCCGCGAGTTCTGCCGCCACGACTGTTCCCGGTTTTGACTTCGACGCTTCAGGACGAGGAAGTATGGATCTATCAATTGCGGCGATCCTCGCACAGGACGGCATCACCACCGGCGCGATCTACGCGCTGCTCGCGCTTGCGCTAGTGCTGGTGTTCTCCGTCACGCGGGTGATCTTCATCCCGCAGGGCGAGTTTGTTTCGTACGGCGCGCTGACGCTCGCCGCACTGCAGACACAAAAGTTTCCGGCCACGTGCTGGTTGTTGATGGCGATGGGCGCGGCATGCTTTGTCGTCGAGATAGCGGGGCTGGTGCGGCATCCCGAAAGACGCCGGCATGCGGCGCGCACACTGGTGATGCTGGTCGGCAAATATCTGCTGTTTCCGATCGCGGTGTACGCGCTCACGCAGGGTGTTTTCCTGCATCCCCTGCCGATGATCGCGCAGATCGCGCTGACGCTGCTGATCGTGATTCCGATGGGGCCTTTCGTTTACCGGCTCGCGTACGAGCCGATCGCGGAGGCGACCACGCTGCTGCTGTTGATCGTCGCGGTGGCGGTGCACTTTGCGATGGTCGGCCTCGGGCTCGTGATGTTCGGTGCGGAAGGCTCGCGCACCACGGCGTTCTCTGATGCGACCTTCAACCTCGGCACGCTGTCGATTTCCGGGCAAAGCCTGTGGGTGGTCGGCACGGCGGTGGTGCTGATCGGCGCACTGTACTTGTACTTCGATCGCTCGATCTCCGGCAAGGCTTTGCGCGCGACGTCCGTGAACCGGCTCGGCGCGCGGCTCGTCGGCATCGGCACGACGCAAGCGGGGCGCCTCGCGTTCACGCTCGCGGCGGGCCTCGGTGCGCTGTGCGGCATCCTTGTCGCACCCTTGACCACCATCTACTACGACTCGGGCTTCCTGATCGGTTTGAAGGGCTTTGTGGGAGCGATTATCGGCGGTCTGGTCAGCTATCCGCTGGCAGCCGCGGGTTCGATTCTCGTCGGTCTTCTGGAGTCGTATTCGTCGTTCTGGGCGAGCGCCTATAAGGAAGTGATCGTGTTTACGCTGATCATCCCGGTGCTGTTGTGGCGGAGTCTGGCCAGCCGGCACTCGGAAGAGGAAGAGGAGTGACACGATGAAACGGATCATGCAAAACAAGTTCTTCTGGTTGTTCCTCGTCGTGCTGTTCGCGTTGCCGGTGTTGCCGCATCCGATTCATGTGCCCGAGTATTGGGTGACGTTGCTCAACTACATCGGCCTGTATTCGATCGTCGCGATCGGTCTCGTCCTGCTGACGGGTATCGGCGGGATGACGAGCTTCGGGCAGGCGGCGTTCGTCGGCATCGGCGCGTATGCGACCGCGTATCTGACGACGGCGTACGGTGTGTCGCCGTGGCTCGCGCTGATCGCGGGTGTGGTGGTGACGGCGCTGATCGCGCTGATGCTGGGGCTCGTGACGATGCGGCTGTCGGGTCACTTTCTGCCGCTCGGCACGATTGCTTGGGGGCTCGCGCTGTTCTATCTGTTTGGCAACCTGGAGATGCTCGGCAAGTACGACGGCATCAATGGGATTCCGGTGCTGAATGTTTTTGGTATCAACCTGGAATCCGGACGCCATATCTATTACCTGATCTGGGTGGTGGTGCTCGGCGCAGTGATTTCTGTTCAAAATCTGCTTAATAGCCGGCCAGGACGGGCGATCCGCGCCTTGCGCGGCGGCGGCATGATGGCCGAAGCGATGGGCGTCAATACGGGCTGGATGCGTGTGGTGATCTTTGTCTATGCCGCGGTGTTGGCGTCGATTTCAGGGTTCCTGTACGCGCACCTGCAACGCGCGGTGAATCCGACGCCCTTTGGTTTGAACCACGGCATCGAGTTTCTGTTCATGGCGGTGGTGGGGGGCGTGTCGCATGTCTGGGGCGCTGTGCTCGGTGCGGCGATCCTGACCGTATTGCAGGATTATCTGCAAACGCTGCTGCCGAAGCTGCTCGGCGAGAACGGCAACTTCGAAGTGATCGTGTTCGGCATCTTGATGGTCCTGTTGCTGCAATACGCTCGCCAGGGTGTCTGGCCATTTGTCGCGCGGTTTTTTCCGAAGGGGCCGCGTGCGCATCTGTCGGATCATGCGGAGCCGTTGCCGCAGCGCAGCAAGCCGGCGGCGGGCGAAAGCCTGCTAACGGTGAACAAGGCGCGCAAGCAGTTCGGCGGGCTGGTCGCGGTGAACGACGTCAGCTTCGAGGTGAAAGCCGGGCAGATCATCGGTTTGATCGGGCCGAACGGCGCCGGCAAGTCGACCACCTTCAATCTGGTCACGGGTGTGCTGCAAGCGACGAGCGGCGAAATCACGTTTTGCGGCGAGCGTATCGATTCGCTGAGTTCACGTGAAATCGTCAAACGCGGCATTGGCCGAACGTTCCAGCACGTCAAGCTGCTGCCGGGCATGACTGTGTTGGAGAACGTAGCGATCGGCGCGCATCTGCGCGGCCAGGCTGGCGTTTGGCGCAGCGTCGCGCGCCTGAACGGTGCGGAAGAGGCGCGCTTGATGGCTGAAGCGGCTCGCCAGATTCGTCGCGTCGGACTCGAACAGCATATGTACGACGAGGCCGGCAGCTTGGCGCTAGGGCAGCAGCGGATTCTCGAAATTGCTCGCGCGCTGTGCTGTGACCCGACCCTGCTGCTGCTCGACGAGCCTGCTGCCGGTCTGCGGTATCAGGAAAAACTGCAACTGGCGGATTTGCTGCGCCGTCTCAAAGCCGAAGGCATGAGCGTGCTGCTGGTCGAGCACGATATGGATTTCGTGATGAATCTCACGGATCGGCTGGTGGTGATGGAGTTCGGCACGCGTATCGCGGAAGGCTTGCCGCAGGATGTCCAGCAGGACCCGGCTGTGCTCGAAGCGTATCTGGGCGGGGTGGAGTGATGGAGAACACGATGAATGATGCTGCGCCGATTCTCGACGTGAACGGTTTGTCGGTCCGCTATGGCAAGGTCGAAGCGCTGCATGGCGCGGCAATCAAGGTGCGCCCTGGTCAGATCGTCTCGGTGATTGGTCCGAACGGCGCGGGCAAGTCCACGTTGCTGAACGCGATCATGGGCGCATTGCCGACCACGGGCCACGCGAAGGGCGCGGTCCTCTATCAGGGTGAAGACGTCAGCGCGGTGCCGGTTGAAAAGCGGGTCGCGCGCGGCATGTGTCTGGTGCCGGAAAAGCGCGAACTGTTTGCGTCGATGACAGTTGAAGACAATCTCGTCCTCGGCGCGTATCGGCGCAAGCGGGCAGGGGAGCGCAACTTTCTCGATCAGCTCGAACCGGTCTTTACGCTTTTTCCTCGCTTGAAAGAGCGGCGGAAGCAGGCGGCCGGGACTTTGTCCGGTGGCGAACGGCAGATGCTTGCGGTGGGCCGTGCGTTGATGGGCAAACCCGATCTGTTGATGCTCGATGAGCCGAGCCTCGGCCTCGCGCCGCTGATCGTGAAAGAAATTTTCCACATTATTAGTGCGCTGCGGCAGACGGGTGTGGCGACGCTGCTGATCGAGCAGAATGCGCGCGCCGCGCTCCAGATCTCTGACTACGGCTATGTGCTTGAAACGGGTGAACTGGCGCTGGAAGGGCCGGCCGCGGATCTGGCGCAGAATCCGCGCGTGATCGAGACATATCTGGGGCTGGCCAAGAAAGTGGCTTAGTTCTTCATTTTCGGTCGGATCGCTGCGGTTCA
Source organism: Paraburkholderia sp. SEWSISQ10-3 4 (assembly GCF_030464785.1). Lineage (NCBI taxonomy): Bacteria > Pseudomonadati > Pseudomonadota > Betaproteobacteria > Burkholderiales > Burkholderiaceae > Paraburkholderia > Paraburkholderia sp. SEWSISQ10-3 4. Next base: position 121,714 of record NZ_JALPRI010000021.1, on the reverse strand, counting down.
AAGCGGTGTGTTTCACGTGAAACACACCGCTTTTTTCTTGCCTGGCCATTCGGACGAAATTCGGGCCTAAACCGAACCCGTTATAATTCGCCCATACATTTTCCTTTGAAAGGCTCACGCGACGATCTGGCGTGAGATCCGCGATGCTTTTTCCCACAGAATTTGACGTAATCGTCGTCGGCGGCGGTCATGCTGGCACTGAGGCCGCCTTGGCCTCAGCACGCATGGGCAATACGACGCTCCTGCTGACGCATAACATCGAAACCCTCGGTCAGATGAGCTGCAATCCGTCCATCGGCGGCATTGGCAAAGGCCATCTGGTGAAGGAAGTCGATGCGCTCGGCGGTGCGATGGCGGCTGCGACGGATGAGGGCGGGATCCAGTTCCGCATCCTCAATTCGTCGAAGGGGCCTGCCGTTCGCGCGACGCGCGCGCAGGCGGACCGTCTGCTGTACAAGCAGGCGATCCGGCATCGGCTGGAGAATCAACCGAACCTGTGGCTGTTCCAGCAAGCGGTCGACGATCTGATGGTGGAAGGCGACCGGGTGGTCGGTGCGGTGACGCAGGTGGGGATTCGTTTCCGCTCGCGCGCAGTCGTGCTGACGGCTGGGACGTTCCTCGACGGCAAGATTCACGTGGGATTGAACAACTACGCCGGTGGCCGTGCTGGCGATCCGGCAGCGGTGTCGCTGTCCGGCCGACTCAAGGAACTGAAGCTTCCGCAAGGCCGCCTCAAAACCGGGACGCCGCCGCGCATCGACGGTCGGACGATCGACTTTTCGAAGCTCGAAGAACAGCCGGGTGATCTGGATCCTGTGCCGGTTTTCTCGTTTCTGGGGCGCGTCGAGCAGCATCCGCGCCAAGTGCCGTGCTGGGTTACGCATACGAATGAGCGGACGCACGACATCATCCGTGGTGGTCTCGACCGCTCACCGATGTACACCGGCGTGATCGAAGGGGTGGGACCGCGGTACTGCCCGTCGATTGAAGACAAGATTCACCGTTTCGCGTCGAAGGAATCGCATCAGATCTTCCTCGAGCCAGAAGGGCTGACGACGAACGAGTTCTATCCCAACGGGATTTCCACCAGCCTGCCGTTCGACGTGCAACTGGAGCTCGTGCGTTCGATGCGTGGCCTGGAGCACGCGCATATCCTGCGGCCGGGCTACGCGATCGAATACGATTACTTCGATCCGCGAGGGCTGAAGGCATCGCTGGAAACCAAGGTGATCAACGGGCTGTTCTTTGCGGGCCAGATCAATGGCACGACCGGCTATGAAGAAGCGGCTGCGCAAGGTTTGCTGGCAGGGATCAACGCTGGCTTGCACGTGCAGGGCAAGGATGTCTGGTGCCCGCGCCGCGATCAGGCCTACTTGGGTGTTCTGGTCGACGATCTGGTGACGCAAGGGGTGTCCGAGCCGTATCGCATGTTCACGAGCCGCGCCGAATACCGTCTGAGTCTACGTGAAGACAACGCCGATATGCGTCTGACGGAGATCGGCCGCGAACTCGGTGTGGTCGATGACGTCCGTTGGGACGCATTCAGCCGCAAGCGCGATGCTGTTTCACGTGAAACAGAGCGCCTTCGCACGACGTGGGTCAACCCCAAGACGCTGCCAGCCGAAGAAGCGACGGCATTGCTCGGCAAGCCGATCGACCACGAATACAGTTTGGCGGATCTACTGCGCCGTCCGGGTGTGACTTACGACGGTGTCTGCGGTTTGCGCGAGGGTGCATGTGCTGCGCCTGAGACGCTGGCCGAAGACGACGTTCTGCTCGCCCAGATCAAGGAACAGATCGAGATCGGTATCAAGTATCAAGGCTATATCGACCGCCAGGCCGATGAGATCGAGCGGAATGAGTCGCACGAAAGCACGCGTTTGCCGGAGGGGTTGGACTACGCCGAGGTAAGAGGGCTGTCGTTTGAAGCGCGTCAGAAACTGACGCAATTCCGCCCTGAAACCATCGGCCAGGCGTCGCGTATCTCCGGCATTACGCCGGCGGCGATCTCCTTGCTGATGGTTCACCTCAAGCGTGGCTTGGGACGCCGTTCGACGAAACCCGCCGAACCCGGCGCGGACAGCACACCGGTGGTGCAATGACGGTGAGTCAGAAGGGAGGCGGTAACGAGGCATTGGCGCCGCTGCTAGCGGACGGCGTCCGCGAGCTCGGCCTCGCTCTCAGCGACGCGCAACTCGGCAAACTGCTCAACTACGTTGCGCTGCTGTCCAAATGGAATGCCGTCTACAACCTGACGGCGATTCGCGATCCGCGGCAGATGTTGATCCAGCACATCCTGGATTCGCTTTCGATCGTGCCGCATCTCGCTACGCGCGGCGCGTCTTCGGTGCTGGACGTGGGCTCCGGTGGCGGCTTGCCTGGTATCGTGCTGGCCATCGTCCTGCCTGAGTGGACCGTCACCGTGAACGACATCGTGCACAAGAAGACGGCTTTTCAGGCCCAGGCCAAAGCCGAGCTCGGCCTTGCGAATCTGTCGGTTGTCACGGGCCGGGTCGAGACTTTGCGGTCGGGCGCCGAAGTACCGGCAAAGTTCGACGTAATCGTGTCGCGTGCATTCGCAGAGCTCGCGGATTTCGTTACACTGGCCCGTCATCTCGTTGCGGAGCAGGGCGCGATCTGGGCGATGAAGGGTGTGCGTCCGGATGGTGAGATCGAGCGCCTGCCGGCGGGTGCCCACGTGGAGCAGATCATCCGGCTGAATGTGCCGTCGCTCGACGCTGAGCGGCATCTGATCAAGGTGCGAGTGGACGAGGGCCGCTGAGGGCCGCCACCAGTAGGTGCCAGGCACGTACCGCAAACCACGAGCGCTTTCTACTTTATTCAAGCAGCAAAAGGGACACACCAACGATGGCAAAAATCTTCTGCGTTGCGAACCAGAAGGGCGGCGTCGGCAAGACGACGACGGCAGTCAATCTGGCCGCGAGCCTGGCAGCGCAGGGACAGCGAGTCCTTCTCATCGATCTGGACCCGCAGGGCAACGCCACGATGGGCAGCGGTGTCGACAAGGCGGCGTGTGCGAACACCGTCTACGAAGTGCTTGTGGATGGCGTAGCTGTGGCGGATGCGCGAGTGCGTCCGGAAGCCGTCGGCTACGACGTGCTGCCCGCGAACCGTGAACTGGCGGGTGCCGAAGTCGAACTGGTCAGCGTGCAGCACCGCGAGCGTCAGCTGAAAGTCGCCCTGGCGGAGGTCGAAAGCGAATATGAATTCGTGCTGATCGACTGCCCGCCGGCTCTGTCGCTGCTGACGCTCAATGGTCTGTGCGCCGCCCATGGCGTAGTGATCCCGATGCAATGCGAGTACTTCGCACTTGAGGGACTGTCCGACCTGGTCAACACGATCAAGCAGGTGCACGCGAACCTGAATCGCGACCTGAAGGTGATCGGCCTGCTGCGCGTGATGTTCGATCCGCGCATCACCTTGCAACAACAAGTTTCGGATCAACTGAAAGAGCACTTTGGCGACAAGGTGTTCGACGTGGTGATCCCGCGCAACGTACGCCTTGCCGAGGCGCCTAGCTATGGGTTGCCGGGCGTCGTGTTCGATAAGGCCTCGCGCGGTGCGCAGGCGTATGTGCAGTTCGGTGCAGAGATGATTGAACGGGTGCGCACATTGAATGACGCGCCCCAGGCGTCCTAAGCGGATCGAGGAAGCACGATGAACGCAGTAGCAAGAAAGAAAGGGTTGGGTCGCGGTTTGGAAGCATTGCTGGGTGGCAGTGCGGATATTACCGAGGCCGTCGTGATCGAGGGTGCACCGAACGTGCTGCCGCTCAGTAAGCTGCAGGCCGGCAAGTACCAGCCGCGTACGCGCATGGACGAGGGCGCGTTGCAGGAATTGGCCGCCAGCATCCGTGCTCAGGGGCTCATGCAGCCGATCCTGGTGCGGCCGGTGTCGGCGGATAAGTACGAGATCATCGCCGGCGAGCGGCGCTTCCGTGCGGCACGTATCGCCGGTCTCAATGAGGTGCCGGTGCTGGTGAGGGACGTGCCGGACCAGGCGGCCGCTGCGATGGCGCTGATTGAGAATATTCAGCGCGAAGATCTGAATCCGCTGGAAGAAGCGCAGGGTATTCAGCGCTTGCTCGACGAGTTCAATTTCACGCACGAACAGGCGGCCGAATCGGTTGGCCGTTCGCGCAGTGCTGTGTCGAACTTGCTGCGTTTGCTGAACCTGGCGTCACCGGTGCAGACGATGCTGCTGGCCGGCGATCTCGACATGGGGCATGCGCGCGCGCTACTGGCCGTCGACGCCGCGACGCAGATCACGTTGGCCAACCAGGTCGTCAACAAGCGCATGTCGGTACGCGAAACCGAAAAGCTGGTGACGACGACGACCAAGGTCGCGCCTGCGGTCAAAGCGCGAGCGAATCAGGATGGCGGCCGCGACACGCGACGGCTTGAGGAGGAATTGTCCGATCTGCTCGCCGCAACGGTTAAGATCAAACTCGGCCGACGCGGCCGTGGCCAGGTGTTGGTGGACTTCGGCGATCTGGACGCGTTAGAAGGGATTCTCGTCCGGTTGCGCGGTAACGCTACGGCCTGATCGTGGCGGGTTGAATGGGAAGGATGTCGGGCATGCTTGTGGGCTGATTCTCGGTTCTCGCTCGCAAGCTGTTTGGCGCGCCTGGTGTGTTTTTCGGCGGAAGCGGTGGGGCAGTGGTCGTATTTGTCCCTCGCATCGCTCGTTTGATGGTCTCTCTGCTCGATCGATAACCTGCTTGGATATCAGTTGGATACCTAACTATATGTCGCGTTTAATAATAAGGATTGCGATTTATCGGCCTGCGCGGATATTTTCGTGGTGACGCAGATGTGGCCGGGTTGCGCTGCGATTTGAGCTGCTCGCGCAGGCTTAGCCATATTGCTGCGGCATTGCAACGGGTTCTGCATGCTCCGTCCTCACGTGCTGGGATTCGGCAGCGGGTGTTGGGTGCCGACGCGGGGATTGTTAAGGTGCGAGGGCAGGGCGGGGTCGGGATGACGTTGCAGGCGCCTGACTGCACGTTGGGTCGACCGTCCTGACAGAGGGTGAACCTCCGGCGATGTTTGTTCGCCATGGGAGGGACCAGGCCTGCAGTCGCCGTCGCGCATCTACCCGGCGCCGTGCTTCATGTCTACCAAACGTGGCAAAAAACATCGTCTGTTGCATTTTTGAGACGTCCGCAGCAGCGTCGAAACGATGCATCAGAGCGCTTCAAGCGGCCTGACTCATCGCGCATGTTTTGCCATCCCCCGGCCGCCTTACATTTGCCGTGTACACACCGCCCGAGTTCGCGTTCCCGCATCGTGGCGGCCGTTTTCACACTGGTTATTGAAAGGCCTAAAGTCTTGAATTGCCTGCAACTATCGCTTACAATCGCCCGGATTTAATTGCACGGCAACCCCGTAAGCGCAGCGTAAGCTCGCGGGCTGGAACAAGACTTTCGGAACACTGCGATGGCGGTTAAAACGTCGAATCAAGCGCCGAAGAATGGGCGTGACGACCACCGCGCTGAACGCACCGTTTCCGTTGCGTCCACCGGTCAGCACGTTACAACTGACGATGCGTGGGATGTCGAGCAACAAGATAACAATATCGTTCCGCTCACGCGGGCTGAGGCTGAAAAGCTGTTTGGTCCGAATGTGAGTCGTCCATCGCGCGTCACGCCTTTCAAGGTCGTGGTGGCGCAAATGGTTTTGTCCCTGGGTGCTACGCTGGTGTGGTGGCTGTTCTACAAGCCGCCGGGCGCTGCTGCGCTGTCCGCGTTCCTGGGGGGAGCGATCTGCTGGGTGCCGGGCGCGTTGTTCGCGGCACGACTTAGAACGCTGAGCGGCGCCGAAACAGTGATGAGCTGGATGATCGGCGAAGCGCTCAAGATGGGGACAACGATCGCGATGTTTGTAGCCATCGCCTTCTGGTATCACGACGTACGCTGGGTGCCGCTGCTCGTGACTTACCTCATCGCGCTCAAGACATACTGGATCGCCCTCGCGTGGCGCTAAGGTAGGAGCAGAGAGTAGCAACACAAAATTCAGGCCGGCGCGCAGCGCTGGCGTAAGGAGTGCGGATATGACACGATCCGCACCCGGCGTGTTCCCGCAATAGAGAATTGCGGCGGGAACGGCCTAAGACGATTTTCGACAATTTGGGTGGCATTAACGATATGGCAGCTAGCGAAGGCACGCGCGCTCTGGATCCGTCCGAGTACATCGCGCACCACTTGCAGAACTTTTCCACCGCGCACCAGACGTCGATTTTCGACATTCACGTGTGGAATCTGGACACCCTTTTCTGGTCGATCGTTTGCGGTCTGGCCACGATCGCCATCCTGCATCTGGCGGCTCGCAAGGCAACGTCCGGCGTACCGGGTCGTTTCCAGTGCGCGATCGAAATGCTGGTCGAGATGGTCGAAGATCAATCGAAGTCGATGATCCACGGCACGCGCACCTTCATCGCACCGCTGGCCCTGACAGTGTTCGTCTGGGTCGCGCTGATGAACTCGCTCGACTTCATCCCCGTCGACCTGCCGGGCCGCGTAATCGGCTGGCTGGGTTTGTCGGAAGCCATCCCCCACCATCGCATCGTGCCGACGGCCGACCTGAACGGTACGCTCGGTATCGCACTCGGCGTGTTCGCGCTGATGATTTACTACAACTTCAAGATCAAGGGCGCAGGCGGCTTCGTGCATGAACTGCTGTCGGCTCCGTTCGGCGCGCATCCGCTGCTGTGGATCCCGAACCTTGCATTGAACATCATCGAGTTCGTCGCAAAGACGGTTTCGCTCGGCATGCGGCTGTTCGGCAACATGTACGCGGGCGAGCTGTTGTTCCTGCTGATTGCTCTCCTCGGCAGCATGTGGGGTTTCGGCGCGGACGCGTCAGTGCTCGGCTTTATCGGCCACGTCATTGCAGGCACGGTCTGGGCGATCTTCCACATCCTGATCGTTCTGCTGCAAGCGTTCATTTTCATGATGCTGACGCTGGTGTACATCGGACAGGCACACGACAGCCACTAATCACGGCGTGTCGAACGACGAATTGTTTTAGTTTTGTTTTTATTAAATCCCAGTTCCAACCAGTTCTAAAAGACTTTTCACAAAGGAGTGATCATGCAAGCTTTCATCGCCAACATCCAGGGTCTGACCGCCATCGGTATCGGCATCATCATCGGCCTGGGTGCAATCGGCGCCTGTATCGGTATCGGCCTGATGGGTGGCAAGTACATCGAAGCATGTGCTCGTCAACCGGAACTGATGAACCCGCTGCAAACCAAGATGTTCCTGCTGGCTGGTCTGATCGATGCTGCGTTCCTGATTGGCGTTGGTGTGGCAATGCTGTTCGCGTTCGCGAACCCGCTGCTGTCGAAGCTGGCAGGCTGAGGTTCCTCGGAAGTTTGCGCCTGAGCTATAACTGGTAAAGGCGCAGGGCGGAACGGGCACTTGGGCGCTGATCGAATACAGAATCGATGAGCGCCTTGCCGTTTCACTTTCCGAACTAGCAACGTTTAAGGAAACACCGTGAATCTCAACGCAACCCTGTTTGCGCAAATGGTCGTGTTCCTGATCCTCGCGTGGTTCACGATGAAGTTCGTGTGGCCGCCGTTGATCAACGCCCTCGACGAGCGCTCAAAGAAGATTGCTGACGGTTTGTCTGCCGCTGAAAAGGGCAAGGCTGAACTCGAAGCCGCCCACAAGCGCGTCGACCAGGAACTGGCTCAGGCACGCAACGACGGTCAGCAGCGTATTGCTGACGCAGAAAAGCGCGCAGTGACAGTCGCCGACGAAATCAAGGCTCAAGCACAAGCTGAAGCCGCTCGCATCATCGCGCAAGCGAAGGCCGACGCGGAACAGCAAGTCGTGAAAGCCCGCGAAACGCTGCGCGGCGAAGTTGCTGCACTGGCAGTGAAGGGCGCTGAACAGATCCTGAAGCGCGAAGTCGACCAGGCAGCTCACGCTGACCTGCTGAATCAACTGAAAGCCGAGCTCTGATCATGGCCGAACTTGCAACCATCGCCCGTCCGTACGCAGAAGCGCTGTTTGGCGTGGCCGAAGCTGGTGACATCGCCGCCTGGTCCACGCTCGTGCAGGAGCTGGCACAGGTTGCGCGTCTGCCCGAAGTGCTGTCGATCGCCTCGAGCCCGAAAGTGAGCCGCGCACAGGTCAGCGATCTGCTGCTGTCCGCGGTCAAGTCGCCGCTCAAGGACAATGCGCAAGCGAAGAATCTGGTGCAAATGCTGGTCGATAACCATCGCCTGCAATTGCTGCCGGAAATCGCCACGCAGTTCGAAGAGTTGAAGAACGCCCGCGAAGGGGCGGCAGATGTGCTGATCGTCAGCGCATTCCCGCTCGAAGGCGCGCAGTTGAACGAACTCGTCGCAGGTCTCGAACGCAAATTCAAGCGCAAGCTGAAGCCGACGGTCGAAGTCGACTCGTCGCTCATCGGCGGCGTGCGCGTGACGGTCGGTGACGAAGTGCTCGATACCTCGGTCCGCGCGCGGCTTGCCAGCATGCAGACGGCTCTGACGGCCTGAAGCGCTTCGTAAGCGCTGAAGCGGCTGGCACGCAACAGAATTGACTATCAGGAGCGAATAATGCAACTCAATCCCTCTGAGATCAGCGAGCTGATCAAGAGCAGGATCCAGGGCCTTGAAGCGAGCGCAGACGTTCGCAACCAGGGCACCGTGATCTCCGTGACCGACGGTATCGTGCGTATCCACGGCCTGTCGGAAGTGATGCAGGGCGAAATGCTCGAATTCCCGGGCAACACCTTCGGTCTCGCACTGAACCTCGAGCGCGACTCGGTCGGCGCCGTGATTCTGGGTGAGTACGAACACATTTCGGAAGGCGACATCGTCAAGACGACGGGCCGCATTCTCGAAGTGCCGGTGGGTCCGGAACTGCTCGGCCGCGTGGTCGATGCACTCGGCAACCCGATCGACGGCAAGGGCCCGATCAACGCGAAGAAAACCGACGCAATCGAAAAGATCGCTCCGGGCGTGATCTGGCGTAAGTCGGTTTCGGAACCGGTTCAAACCGGTCTGAAGTCGATCGACGCGATGGTGCCGGTTGGCCGTGGCCAGCGTGAGCTGATCATCGGCGACCGCCAGTGCGGCAAGACCGCAGTCGCAGTCGACGCGATCATCAACCAGAAGGGCAAGAACCTCTTCTGTATCTACGTCGCGATCGGCCAGAAAGCTTCGTCGATCATGAACGTGGTGCGCAAGCTGGAAGAAACCGGCGCGCTGGAATACACGATCGTCGTGGCCGCTTCGGCTTCGGAATCGGCTGCGATGCAGTACCTCGCACCGTACGCCGGCTGCACGATGGGCGAATACTTCCGCGACCGCGGTCAAGACGCCCTGATCGTTTATGACGATTTGACCAAGCAAGCTTGGGCATACCGCCAGATCTCGCTGCTGCTGCGCCGCCCGCCGGGCCGTGAAGCTTACCCGGGTGACGTGTTCTATCTGCACTCGCGTCTGCTGGAGCGTGCTGCTCGCGTCTCGGAAGAGTACGTCGAGAAGTTCACGAACGGCGAAGTGAAGGGCAAGAGCGGTTCGCTGACGGCGCTGCCGGTCATTGAAACGCAAGCAGGCGACGTGACCGCATTCGTTCCGACGAACGTGATCTCGATTACCGACGGCCAGATCTTCCTGGAAACCGACCTCTTCAACGCAGGTATCCGCCCGGCAATTAACGCCGGTGTGTCGGTCTCGCGCGTGGGTGGTGCGGCTCAAACCAAGGTCGTGAAGAAGCTGTCGGGCGGTATCCGTACCGACCTGGCGCAGTACCGTGAACTCGCAGCGTTTGCGCAGTTCGCATCTGACCTCGACGAAGCAACCCGCAAGCAGCTGGAGCGCGGCCGCCGCGTGACGGAACTGCTGAAGCAGCCGCAGTATCAGCCGCTGCAAGTGTGGGAACTGGCTGTCGCGCTGTTCGCTGCGAACAACGGTTACCTCGACGACCTCGAAGTCGCGCAAGTGCTGCCGTTCGAAAAGGGCCTGCGCGATTACCTGAAGTCGAAGCACGCTGACCTGATCAAGCGCATCGAAGATACCAAGGAACTCTCGAAGGACGACGAAGCCCTGCTGCATACGGCTCTCAAAGACTTCAAGAAGTCCGGCGCTTATTGATCCGCGAATGATCCGCAAGGCATAAACGGACCTTGAAGCGGCGCGGGCCACAGGCAACTGAACCCGCGCTGCTTCGATCAAGGAGCAAGCAATGGCTGGAATGAAGGAAATTCGCGGCAAGATCAAGAGCGTGCAAAACACGCGCAAGATCACGAAAGCGATGGAGATGGTGGCCGCATCGAAGATGCGCCGCGCTCAGGAGCGCATGCGCGCTGCTCGCCCGTATGCCGATAAGGTCCGCGATATCGCTGCGCACATGAGCCGTGCGAACCCGGAGTATCGTCACCCGTTCATGGTGTCGAACGAAGGCGCGAAAGCGGCCGGCATCATCCTCGTCACGACCGATAAAGGTCTGTGCGGCGGGATGAACACCAACGTGCTGCGTGCGTCGCTGCAGAAGTTCAAGGAACTGGAAGGCCAGGGCAAGACGATCGAAGCAACTGCGATCGGTACCAAGGGTCTGGGTTTCCTGAATCGTCTGCGCGCCAAGGTGGTGTCGAATGTCGTGCATCTGGGCGACACGCCGCATCTGGAAAAGCTGATCGGCGCGGTGAAGGTGCAGCTCGACCTGTACTCGGAAGGCAAGGTTTCGGCGGTGTACCTCGCGTACACGCGCTTCGTCAATACGATGAAGCAGGAGCCGGTGATCGAGCAACTGCTGCCGCTGTCGGCAGACCAGTTCGAGCGCAAGGACGAAGACGGCACGACGCCGAGCACGCAGTGGGACTACATCTACGAGCCGGATGCACAGGCAGTGGTGGACGAACTGCTGGTGCGTTATGTCGAAGCGCTGGTCTATCAGGCCGTCGCGGAAAACATGGCATCGGAGCAGTCGGCACGGATGGTCGCAATGAAGGCCGCTTCGGACAATGCGAAGACGGTCATCAACGAACTGCAGCTCGTGTACAACAAGAGCCGTCAGGCCGCGATCACGAAAGAACTGTCGGAAATCGTCGGTGGCGCGGCGGCAGTCTGACCATAAAGGTCAGGTACGCCGCTTCGTGTGCGCCCTTCGCGGCGCACCCACCGAAACTGCGCCTTTGCGCGAGTGAAGAATTGAGTATCTAAAGGAAAAGCGATGAGTACTACTGCTTTGGTAGAAGGCAAGATCGTACAGTGCATCGGCGCGGTGATCGACGTGGAATTCCCGCGTGACCACATGCCGAAGATTTACGACGCGCTTATTCTCGACGGTTCGGAACTGACCCTCGAAGTCCAGCAACAGCTGGGCGACGGCGTCGTCCGCACCATCTGTCTGGGTGCCTCGGACGGTCTGCGCCGCGGTACGACGGTGAAGAACACCGGTAAGCCGATCAGCGTGCCGGTTGGCAAGCCGACCCTCGGCCGGATCATGGACGTGCTGGGTCGCCCGATCGACGAAGCCGGCCCGATCAACTCGGACGTGGTTCGCGGTATTCACCAGAAGGCTCCGGCGTTCGACGAACTGTCGCCGTCGACGGAACTGCTCGAAACCGGCATCAAGGTTATCGACCTGATCTGCCCGTTCGCCAAGGGTGGTAAGGTTGGCCTGTTCGGTGGCGCCGGTGTGGGCAAGACCGTGAACATGATGGAACTTATCAACAACATCGCTAAGGAACACGGTGGTTACTCCGTGTTCGCCGGTGTTGGCGAGCGTACCCGCGAAGGGAACGACTTCTATCACGAAATGAAGGACTCGAACGTTCTCGACAAGGTCGCGCTGGTGTACGGCCAGATGAACGAGCCGCCGGGCAACCGTCTGCGCGTCGCGCTGACCGGTCTGACGATGGCTGAGCACTTCCGTGACGAAGGCCTAGACGTGCTGTTCTTCGTCGACAACATCTACCGTTTCACGCTGGCAGGCACGGAAGTGTCGGCACTGCTCGGCCGTATGCCGTCGGCAGTGGGCTATCAGCCGACGCTGGCTGAAGAAATGGGTAAGCTGCAAGAGCGTATTACGTCGACCAAGACCGGCTCGATCACGTCGGTTCAGGCCGTGTACGTCCCTGCGGATGACTTGACCGACCCGTCGCCGGCTACGACTTTCGGCCACTTGGACGCAACCGTCGTGTTGTCGCGTGACATCGCTTCGCTGGGTATCTACCCGGCAGTGGACCCGCTCGATTCGACCTCGCGTCAGATCGACCCGAACGTGATCGGCGAAGAGCACTACGCAATCACGCGCGGCGTGCAGCAAACGCTGCAGCGCTACAAGGAATTGCGCGACATTATCGCGATTCTGGGTATGGACGAACTGGCGCCGGAAGACAAGCTCGCCGTGGCGCGCGCTCGTAAGATTCAGCGTTTTCTGTCGCAGCCGTTCCACGTCGCTGAAGTGTTCACGGGTTCGCCGGGCAAGTACGTGCCGCTGAAGGAAACGATTCGTGGCTTCAAGATGATCGTTGAAGGCGAGTGTGACCACCTGCCGGAACAAGCGTTCTACATGGTCGGCACGATCGACGAAGCCTTCGAAAAGGCCAAGAAGATCCAGTAAAGGTCGGGTGTAACGAAGCGGGCGCCGCTCGCGCGTAGCGATACCCAAGCGGTATTGGAACGTAGAACCGGCGCCTCTTACTACACTCAATCCAGCCTTGCATGGGACCCGAGTAAGCGCCAAAGCGCTAATTTGGGTCGCCACAGGAGTCGATATGGCAACCATTAAAGTAGACGTCGTCAGCGCGGAAGAGCAGATCTTCTCGGGCCAGGCGAAGTTCGTCGCGCTGCCGGGCGAAGCAGGTGAACTCGGCATTCTGCCGGGCCACACGCCGCTCATCACGCGGATTCGTCCGGGCGCAGTGCGCATCGAAGCTGAAAACGGCGAAGAAGAGTTTGTGTTCGTCGCCGGCGGTATCCTCGAAATCCAGCCTGGCGCTGTGACGGTTCTCGCCGACACGGCGATCCGCGGTAAGGATCTCGACGAAGCCAAGGCCGAAGATGCACGCAAGCGCGCAGAAGAAGCGCTGCAGAACACGGGCTCGAACCTCGAATACGCCACCGCGCAAGCGGAACTGGCGTACGCGACGGCTCAGCTCGCTGCGATCCAGCGTCTGCGCAAGCTGCGCGGTCAGAACTAAGCATCACGTATCAGAGAGAAAGCAGCCTTCGTGGCTGCTTTTTTTTGACATTAACTTGACGTTTACGGAAAGGTAAGAGAGATTCGGTTTTTGGTCGTAACGCTCACGGCCCGCTGCCCGCAACTCGTGGCAGTGGCTGCGCTGCGTGAGCCGACAGGCGACGCGACGTGTGCTATTAGCACAGGCTCCAGCCATGGCAGAAGATGCGCTGCGGGTAAGACTTGATGCCGTACGGACACACGCCGGTGGCACAATCGATTTCAATTTCATTTCAATAGACTGGGCGAGCTTCCGCTCACGGAGACAACACCATGGCAACTCACATGTCAGGCGAAGGCGCACTCATCGAACCCAAAGACAATCTGTCGTATGTTCGCGGGTCGACCGAGATTCCGTTGAGCGAAGCCCCGGTAGGCCAGTTTCTGCGCGACACTGCGGCGCGTTTCCCTGAGCGCCCAGCCGTGGTGTTTCGTGAGCAGGGAATCAGCTGGACATGGAAGGAGTTCGCCGACGAAATCGACGTGCTGGCGGCCGGTCTTCTCACACTCGGCATCGAGAAGGGCGACCGCGTCGGCATCTGGTCGCCGAACCGGGTGGAATGGCTGCTTACCCAGTTCGCTACGGCACGCATCGGCGCCGTGCTCGTCAACATTAACCCGGCTTACCGGCTCGCGGAACTCGAGTACGCCTTGAACAAGGTGGGCTGCAAGGCGATCATCGCCGCAGAGCGTTTCAAGACGTCGATGTACCTCGAGATGCTGCAGGAGCTCGCGCCGGAACTGGCGACCCAGGCGCCGGGCGAACTGCGCGCCGCGCGCTTGCCCGATCTGCGCTACGTGATCCGTATGTGCGACACGGAAACGCCCGGCATGCTGACCTTCTCCGACGTGATCGAGCAGGGCCGCGCAACACTTGACGTCGCCAGGCTCGACGCCATCGGTGCGACACTATCCTCGCACGACCCGATCAACATTCAGTTCACCAGCGGCACGACAGGCAATCCGAAGGGCGCGACGCTGACCCATAGGAACGTCGTCAACAACGCGCGCTATATCGCGATGGCAATGCGTTTATCGGAGCAGGACGGCCTGTGCATTCCCGTCCCGCTCTATCACTGCTTCGGCATGGTGCTGGCGGTGCTGGCCTGCGTATCGGTCGGCGCGAATATGGTGTTCCCGGGTGAGGGCTTCGATCCAGCCGCCACGCTGGCGGCAGTCGCCGAAGAGCAGTGCACCGCACTGCACGGGGTGCCGACCATGTTCATCGCCGAACTCGATCATCCGAGCTTCGCCACTTATGACTTCTCGCGCCTGCGCACCGGAATCATGGCTGGTTCGCCGTGCCCGATCGAGACGATGAAGAAGGTCGTCTCGAAGATGCATCTGAACGAGATCACGATCGCATACGGCATGACGGAGACCAGCCCGGTGTCCTTCCAGAGTTCGACCACCGATCCGCTCGACAAACGCACCACGACGGTCGGCCGTATCCAGCCGCATCTGGAGGTGAAGATCGTCGACCCGCTCGGCGCGATCGTGCCGGTCGGTGAGACGGGCGAACTGTGCACCAAGGGCTATTCGGTGATGCAGGGCTATTGGGGGGACGAAGCGAAGACGCGGGAAAGCATCGTCGACGGCTGGATGCATACCGGCGATCTGGCGACGCTCGATGCCGAAGGCTATTGCAACATCGTCGGCCGCCTGAAGGACATGCTGATTCGCGGCGGTGAAAACATCTACCCGCGCGAGATCGAAGAGTTTTTGTTCCGCCACCCGAAAATCCAGAGCGTGCAGGTCTTCGGCGTGCCGGACGCAAAGTACGGCGAGGAAGTGTGTGCGTGGATCGTATTGCGCTCAGGGGAGCAGGCCACAGCTGAGGAAATCCAGCAGTTCTGCCAGGGCCAGATCGCACACTACAAGGTGCCGAAGTACATCCGCTTCGTCGACGAATTGCCAATGACGGTGACCGGCAAGGTGCAGAAATTCGTCATGCGCGAACGGATGATCAGCGAATTGAAGATTCAGGCAGACAAGACAGCCTGATGGCGAAGCGGGTTCGGCGCTGCGCGAATTTTCGCGCAGCGCCGGCCGGCATATTGGGGAAAACCGTTTGCCATTGAATGAACCCGTGGGCCGAAAATCGATCCGTCGGGAAGCTCGCAAACGTTTAACCAGACGAAAAAAAAGCGGGCCTGGAGCCCGCTAAAAACCACACGCTACGGGGTTAGCGCGAGGAGACCAAAGATGGAACCAACTGAGACGACGACCCTGCGTCGACTACGGCCCCAGCAGGGATGCCCCTTCACAGGGCTTCGGCAAACGCCGACCGGCAAGTGCATCGTATCCGCTCACACCACGCACCCAGCCACATCCGTGTTGAAACCGTTGAGGGCATTGTGGGCGAATTAACCTACGAGCGCGGTAACAAAGTGTTTCAGGTTGTAACGCCCGCCAGATAAGGCGCTGCGGGACTTATTTCCAATCCGAAACGTTTTAAACGTAATTTTTACCGATGACTGTTACGCAATTTCATACGCTTGATTGATGCTATTCGCGACGCATACTGCGGCGTAATCCGTTCAGTCGATTCCGCATGAAATAGTTGCATGCGCATCTTTTTCTGGACGGATCGGCTGTATTACAGGCGCTTTTCCAGCGTTACGAACTCCCTCGATTCCTGGATGAACACGTGCGCTGCGCTGCAACACCCCGCGCTCGGGTAACCGACATGTAAGCAGCCGGTTCGTTGGGCCCTTGTTCAACCGCATTGTTCGAGTTTTGCGTAGTGCCTTGGGGTCTGGTTACATGATTGTGCCGGCCATGCGGACCTATTAATCAATCGAACTGCTTTTCCGATTGAGCGGGGCGCGGGCCGGCCCGTGCAACTTACTTCAGCCACTTATCCGAGATCGCCTGGTATTCGCCGGTTGCTCGCGCAAGGTGCAACCACTGATCGACGTATTGCTGGAACGCCACATCGCCGCGCGGCAGCAGCCACGCCTTCTCGCCATACTGGAAAGGCTTGTCCGGATGCACCGAGCAAAGGCCCGGATTCAGCTTTTGTTGCAGCAAGGTCTCCGACGCATCCGTCACCATCACGTCGGCCTTGCCGGCGAGGATCTGCTTGAAGATCGTCACGTTGTCCGGATAGACGGTCAGGTTCGCATGCGGGAAATACTGCTTGGCGAAACGCTCGTTGGTACCGCCCGGATTGACGA
Organism: Paraburkholderia sp. SEWSISQ10-3 4; assembly: GCF_030464785.1. Classification (NCBI taxonomy): domain Bacteria; kingdom Pseudomonadati; phylum Pseudomonadota; class Betaproteobacteria; order Burkholderiales; family Burkholderiaceae; genus Paraburkholderia; species Paraburkholderia sp. SEWSISQ10-3 4. The sequence continues at coordinate 105,310 of NZ_JALPRI010000021.1, read as the reverse complement.
TCACGCGGGTTGCCGGCTGGTCGATCTGCGCCACCGTTTGATACTTGTTGACGTCGTCACACCGAACGATCGGCGTCTTGCCGTCAATCATGTACGCCTGCGTGAAAAACGCGCGCTTCTGGCGCTCGAGCGTCGGCGAAACGCCGCCCACGCCGACGTCGCATTTCGCCACGAAGTCGTTCATCAGGTTCGACCAGGATGTCTTGACGAATTCTGTCTTCACGCCGAGCGATTTGGCGAGCGACTCGGTCATATCGATATCGATACCTTCGAACTGGCCGTCTGCCTTGTAGAACGAGTACGGCTTGTAATCGCCGGTCGTACAGGCGCGCAGCGTGCCGCGCGCGAGGATTTCGTCAAGCCGCGAGGGTGCCGCGGCGGTGGCGGCGGTTTGTGCCTGAGCCACGCCTGCGTGCATCAAAACACCGGTCAAAACGCCGAGCAGTGCGAGTGCTGCCTTGTTCATCGAGTCTCCTTGGTTGCGCGTAATTGTTTGGTAAGGCCGTCGGATGATAGCCCGGTAATTCACGCTTGAACATTGGCCGTTCAGCTGAGTCATGGCGCCGCACTGGGTAGCCAATTAGCCGGCCGCAAGCAAGGTGCGCGACAGTTATTGCCTGCATCAAGCGCGATGTGGCCAGCCGGGTCCGGTAAAATGCTCCTTTGCCTTCAGTCGTACGCAACGTGGCCCATAAACTCCTGAACGACACTTTCCTGCGCGCGCTGCTGCGCCAGCCGACCGACTACACGCCGATCTGGCTGATGCGGCAGGCTGGCCGCTACCTGCCGGAATACAATGCCACGCGGGGTCGCGCGGGCAGTTTCCTCGGTCTGGCGAAGAACCCGGCGTACGCAACGGAAGTCACGCTGCAGCCGCTCGAGCGCTATCCGCTCGACGCCGCGATCCTGTTCTCCGATATCCTCACCGTGCCTGACGCCATGGGCCTGGGTCTCGAGTTCGTCGCCGGCGAAGGCCCGAAATTCGTTCGCCCGGTACGTACGGAAGACGATGTGGCGCGCCTCGCCGTCCCCGATATCGACGCCACGCTGCGCTACGTGACCGACGCCGTGCGCGAAATCCGCACCGCGCTGACCGACGCGCAAGGCCGTCAGCGCGTGCCGCTGATCGGCTTTTCGGGCAGCCCGTGGACACTGGCGTGCTACATGGTGGAAGGCGGCGGTTCAGCGGACTTCCGCACCGTCAAATCGATGCTGTACGCGCGTCCGGACCTGATGCACCGCATTCTCGACGTCAACGCGAAGTCGGTTGCGGCGTACCTGAATGCGCAGATCGAAGCCGGCGCGCAAGCTGTGATGATCTTCGACACATGGGGCGGGGCGCTCGCTGACGGCATCTACCAACGCTTCTCGTTGCAGTACATCCAGCAGGTCGTGAGCCAACTGAAGCGCGATCACGACGGAGAAAAAGTGCCGGTGATCACCTTCACGAAGGGCGGCGGGTTGTGGCTCGACGAGATCGCCGATATCGGTGTGGATGCGGTGGGTCTCGATTGGACCGTGAACCTGAGCAAGGCGCGCGAGCGCGTAGGTAGCAAGGTGGCGCTGCAAGGCAATATCGATCCTTCGGTGCTGTTTGCGCCGCCGGCCGCAATCCGCATGGAAGCGCGCGCGGTGCTCGACAGCTTCGGTAATCATCCCGGCCACGTTTTCAATCTCGGCCACGGCATTTCGCAGTTCACGCCGCCGGAGAATGTTGCTGAACTCGTGGATGAAGTCCATCGTCATAGCCGGGCGATTCGCAGCGGCGCGCATGCACCAAGCTGACGCCGAAAACGTTGCCATTTTTGTTGCAATGCAGCGAACTGGGCTCTCGCTCTAAGGGAATATTTGTAGTCGGCAGGCCGTCAGATGGCGGTCCTGTGAAAGTCAAGACGTGACTTATGCACATTAATCACGCTGCGGCGCGGTAGAAGCTTTCGTCGTGCCCTAGCCCTTGCACATTGCAGGCGCATTTGATCTAAGCCTTGTCTGGCAAGGGTTTCAAGGGTTCACGGCAAAATGTGCGGAAACCCACAGAAGGCCGCTGCAGCGCGGTTCCCGGCCCATCTGAACGAAGTTCTCAACAAAGTTATCCACAGGCAAGCGGACCGATTGCAATTGTTCAGCCGAATCCAAAACTTAGCGCCGAAATTGAAGTTTTACTTTAACTTCGATGGGTTCGCCGTTTGCTCAATGTGCACCGTGACGCGGCGTCATGCCGCATCCATTCACCCGATTCACACCGCCGCGTGAGCGAAGTATTCGTCCGCGTCGCGCTGGATCATCCGCTGCCGACTTTGTTCGACTACCGCTGCGACACGCCCGAAAGTGTCGCGCCGGGCATGATGGTGAGCGTGCCGTTCGGCAAGCGTCACGTGGTGGGACTTGTGTGCGAAGTGACCACTCACAGTGACGTACCCGCTGACCGCCTGCGAGCGGTCACCCATGTCTGTACCGCCTGCCCGCCCGTGTCGACTGAATGGCTGCGGCTCGCAGCCTTCGCCGCGGACTACTATCAACGCGGCCTCGGGGAAGTGGCCCTGCCTGCTTTGCCGCAAGCCCTGCGTGACGCGTCGCGCTGGTCGCGCCTGTTTGCACCTGATGAGCGCTACAGCCTGACCGCCGAGGGTCGCGCCGCGTTGCCGGAAACATTGCCGGCGCGTGCAAGCGCATTGCGCAAGCTTGCCCAAGCGCTAGCGGAAGCCGAGTTTCTGAGCGCCGCCGACGCTCGCGCGCTGCATCCCAAAGCCATGGCAACTCTGGACGCATGGCTGGCCGAAGGCTGGATCGCGCTTGAGGTGATCGAAGCCGCCGAGGTGCTCGCCACCCCCGCATCACCAGATACCCCCGCACCCATCCTGCCCACGCTCACAGACGAGCAGGCGACTGCGGTCGAAGCGATCCGCGACGCGAACGGCTTCGCGCCCTTCCTGCTGCACGGTGTGACTGGTAGCGGCAAAACCGAGGTGTATCTGCGCGCGCTCGCCGAGATTCTGGCGGCCAAGCCCGACGCGCAGGCCCTCGTCCTCGTCCCTGAAATCAATCTGACGCCACAGTTCGAGTCGGCCTTCCGTGCGCGCTTTGCCGCGCTCGAAGGCACCTCGATCGTCACGTTGCACAGCGGCCTCGCGGAAGGCGAACGCGCCCGCAACTGGTTCGCCGCGCATACCGGGCGCGCTCGCATCGTGCTCGGCACGCGGCTGGCCGTGCTTGCCTCGCTGCCGAAACTCGCGATCATCGTCGTCGACGAGGAACACGATCCGGCCTACAAGCAACAAGAAGGCTTGCGCTATTCGGCACGCGATCTGGCGATCTACCGCGGCAAGCAACTCGGTTTGCCGGTTGTGCTCGGCTCGGCTACGCCGTCGCTGGAAAGCTGGTGGCAGGCGGATCAGGGGCGCTATAAGCGTCTCACGCTGTCGCGCCGTGCGGTTGCCGAGGCCGTCCTGCCGACCGTCAGGTTGATCGATCTCGAAGAAGAGCGGCGGCGCGGGCGGGCCTCGGTGGAGGGTTTGTCCGGGCCGTTGATCGCGGCGTTGAAGGTGCGGCTCGAGCGCGGCGAGCAAAGTCTCGTGTTCCTGAACCGGCGCGGCTACGCACCACAGCTCTCCTGCGACGCTTGCGGCTGGGTGGCCGGTTGTCCGCGTTGCAGCGCCTACGTCGTGTTGCACAAACCCGAGCGCGCGCTGCGTTGCCACCACTGCGGCTGGGAATCACGCATTCCACGCTCGTGCCCGGAGTGCGGCAATGTCGACATCGCGCCGATGGGGCGCGGCACGCAACGCGTCGAAGAAACGCTGGCGAGCGCGGTGCCCGGCGCTCGCGTGCTTCGCATCGACGCCGACAGCACACGCCGCAAAGGCAGCGCGCAGGCGCTGTTTTCCGATGTCCACGCGGGCGAGGTCGATATCCTCGTCGGCACGCAGATGATCGCGAAGGGCCACGACTTCCAGCGCGTGTCGCTAGTGGGTGTGCTGAACGCCGACACTGCCTTGTTTTCACACGACTTCCGCGCGAGCGAACGCCTCTTCGCGCAATTGATGCAAGTGAGCGGCCGCGCGGGCCGCGCCGGTTTGCCGGGCGAAGTGCTGGTGCAGACGCGCTATCCGCGCCACGCGCTGTATCACGCGCTGGGGCGGCATGACTACGTCGGCTTTGCGAATTCGACGCTGGCCGAGCGGCGCGACGCTCATCTGCCGCCGTTCGCCTATCAGGCTTTGCTGCGCGCCGAAGGCCGCACGCTCGAAGCCGCGCTCGCTTTCCTGCAGCAGGCGGCTGCCGCGCTGACGGAGATCCCGGCCGCCGGGCGCGTGACGGTCTATGACGCCGTGCCGCTCACCATCGTCAAGGTGATGCACGTGCATCGGGCGCAATTGCTGATCGAAAGCGCGTCGCGGGCCGCGTTGCAGGCCACTTTGCGCGCCTGGCAACCGATGCTGCGCGGCCTGAAGGGCGTGCTGCGCTGGAATCTCGAAGTCGATCCCCTCGACATCTGAGGCTCTTTGCCGTCCGCTTTACGACAACGTCGCGGCATTACTCCTTTAAGTCATATTCATAGAGCGAATGGTCGTTTCGTTTTGCGCCACCGCTCGCCTATATTTCGCCGAATCGGCGCACCTTCAGGCAAAACTCAAAAATCCCGCGCCGACGCACCTCAACTTCCTCGGGGCATTTGCGATGAGCGATACCAACCAGACATTGCCGACTGGCGCCGCGCCCAGCAAACCGCGCGGTGACCATAGCGCACACGGCGGCGGGCTCTTTTCAACAGAAGACTGGTGGGCCGTCTGGATCGGCCTGCTGGTGATCGTGATTGCCTGGGCGCTATTCGCCTCGGGCAGCAGCATCAAATGGCTGGCGGTGGCGCCGGCCAAATGGGCGAGCGTGGGACAGGCCGCGCAGGACATCGGCAAGCATCTGCCGAACTATGTCGCGCTGTTCGTCGTGTTCGCCGTGCTGTTCGGCGTGAGCCTTGCCGCGTTGAAGCAGCGGGTCGGCGTTTTCCTGGGCTCTTTCCTGATCCTGTTCATCGCCTCGGCGCTGATTTTCACGCTGGGCGCGTGGGTCAATGCGTCGAAGTACAACCTCGAGCCGCCATTGGTTGCGTTGGCGCTTGGCCTTCTGATTTCCAATGTGTTCACGTTGCCCGAGTGGTTTTCTGCGGGCTTGCGCGTGGAGTTTTATATCAAGGTCGGCATCGTCTTGCTCGGCGCGACGCTGCCGTTCACCTTGCTGGTGTGGGCGGGGCCGGTCGCGGTCGGGCAGGCGACCATCGTCTCGCTCGTGACGTTCTTCGTGATCTTCCTTGTCGCCAAGGCGCTCGGTCTCGACCGGCGCTTTGCGGCCGTGCTGGGCGTGGGCGGCGCGGTGTGCGGCGTGTCGGCGGCGATCGCGATTGCCGGTGCGGTGCGCGCCAAACGCGAACAGGCATCGGTGGCGATTACGCTGGTGGTCTTGTGGGCGATCGTGATGATTTTCGTGCTGCCCTTTGCGTCGCGCTCGCTGGGACTCTCGACAGCCGTGGCAGGCGCATGGATCGGCACGTCCGAATTCGCCGACGCCGCGGGGATTGCCGCCGCGCAAGCCTACGGCGACTTCGCGAAGCACGCGGGCGGCGCGATTGCGGGCGCTCCCGAGACATCGTTGCAGGCGTTCACGCTGATGAAGGTGGTCGGGCGCGATATCTGGATCGGTATCTGGGCGTTCGCGCTCGCCATCGTCGCGACGACGCGCTGGGAGTCGCAGGACAGCGGCGTCAAAGCCAAGGCCAACGCCGGTGAAATCTGGGCACGTTTTCCGAAGTTCGTGATCGGCTTCGTGATCGCATCGGCGCTGGTGACGTGGATTGCCAGCCACTACTCGCTGGCCGACTACCGTAAGGTCGTCACGCCAGAATTCGTCGCGCCGATCACGGCGCTACGCACATGGGCGTTCACGTTCTGTTTCCTGAGCATCGGGTTGACCACGCGTTTGCGCGCGCTTTCGGCCACCGGCCTGAAGCCGTTTCTGGCCTTCACGGCGGGCGTGGTCGTCAATATCGCCATCGGCTACGCGCTGTCCGCGCACGTGTTCGCACCGTACTGGAATAGCTTAGGGCAGGGCTCGTGATGAGCGAGGCGGTCCGCATCGCCGGCACGGCCCACGCGCGTTTCGATGCGTGCGCGCCGCGCTGTGCAAACTGCCGGTATCGCGCCGAGGATCGGCATTCACTGGAGCAGAGCATTCCGGGCCTCGCCGTGTTCAGTTCCGGGTTTGGCGCGAGCGTGGCGGACAGCCGGCTTTGCCGTCTGCACGACCAGCTCGTTTCGCCCGACGACACCTGTGCTCAGTACGACCCCATTCCACGGCATTGACGCGTGCGTCTGCATCGCCGCCCGGTGTGAGCCGGGCGGCGCGCGTACTTGGTTTGCGGTGTCAGTCGAGGAACGGCGTCCTGATGTCCATCATTAGCCGCCGGGCTTAGCCCCTCAATCGTTCAAAGCTGCCCGCGCATCGCCAGCCGATGCACGCGATGCCGGACGCGCCTGCCTTCCTTCCGTCTCACGTTTGCCCGGGCCGCGCGTCGCGCCGCGGATGAACAGCACGCCGCACGTCGCGCACATCGCCCAGATGCCCAATATCACTAACCACTTTTCCATTTCGCCAGTCCTCTAAAACCCCGTACCGTTTTTATGTGCGTGCCTTGCGGCCGCGACCATCCATATTCTGTATAACGGCGCGCCGAGCGATCTGATAAGGGTAAAAGCGAAAAGAATCACGCCAGGGAAAGTACTGATCGCAACCGCCGTCGCCACGCGCAGCGCCATTCGGCGCAAACCCCCGCCGTACCGGGCTTTCAAAAAGGTGCAACCATGCGTTGAGCATGGTTGCACCTTTTTATTTGGAGGCGTACGATTCGCCCAACTTTTAGTCTTTCCCACCGAATTCGTTTGGTATCCGAAGAAGGAAACATGGCTAGCACCACCCTTGGCGTCAAGGTCGACGACCTCCTGCGTTCCCGGCTGAAAGATGCCGCCACCCGGCTCGAACGCACTCCGCACTGGCTGATCAAGCAGGCGATCTTCGCGTACCTCGAAAAAATCGAGCATGGCCAATTGCCGCCGGAATTGTCGGGCCACACGGGCTCGGCCGATCTGGCTGACGGCGCCGCGGTGGAGCACGAGGAAGACGGTGCGTCGCATCCGTTCCTCGAATTCGCGCAGAACGTGCAACCGCAATCGGTGCTGCGCGCGGCGATCACCGCCGCGTATCGCCGTCCCGAGCCGGAGTGCGTGCCGTTCCTTCTTGGCCAGGCGCGTCTGCCGGCCAATCTCGCGGACGACGTGCAGGCGATGGCCGGCAAGCTGGTCGAAACGCTGCGCGGCAAGAGCAAGGGTGGTGGCGTCGAAGGTCTGATCCACGAGTTTTCGCTGTCGAGCCAGGAGGGCGTGGCGCTGATGTGCCTCGCCGAAGCGCTGCTGCGCATCCCGGATCGCGCCACGCGCGACGCGCTGATCCGCGACAAGATCAGCAAGGGCGACTGGAAATCGCACGTCGGCCAGGCGCCGTCGCTGTTCGTCAACGCCGCAACGTGGGGCCTGATGATCACCGGCAAACTGGTGGGAACCAACAGTGAGGCGAGCCTCTCGTCGGCGCTTACGCGTCTGATCGGCAAGGGCGGCGAGCCGCTGATCCGCAAGGGCGTCGACATGGCGATGCGCCTGATGGGCGAGCAGTTCGTCACCGGCGAGAACATCTCCGAAGCGCTGGCGAATAGCCGCAAGTACGAAGCACGCGGTTTCCGCTACTCGTACGACATGCTCGGCGAAGCAGCCACCACCGAAGCCGACGCGCAACGCTACTACGCCTCGTACGAACAGGCGATCCACGCGATCGGCAAGGCAGCCGGCGGCCGCGGCATTTACGAAGGCCCGGGCATCTCGATCAAGCTCTCCGCGCTGCACGCACGCTACTCGCGTTCGCAGCAGGAACGCACGATGAGCGAGTTGCTCCCGCGCGTGCGCTCGCTGGCGATCCTTGCGCGCCGCTACGACATCGGCCTGAACATCGACGCTGAAGAAGCCGACCGCCTCGAAATCTCGCTCGATCTGCTCGAAGCGCTGTGCTTCGATCCGGAACTGGCCGGCTGGAACGGCATCGGTTTCGTGGTGCAGGCGTATCAGAAGCGCTGCCCGTTCGTGATCGAATACCTGATCGATCTGGCGCGCCGCAGCCGTCACCGCATCATGGTCCGCCTCGTGAAGGGCGCGTACTGGGACACCGAAATCAAGCGCGCTCAAGTGGACGGCCTAGAAGGCTATCCGGTCTACACGCGCAAGATCTACACGGACGTCTCCTACCTCGCCTGCGCGAAGAAGCTGCTCAGCGCGCCGGACGCGGTTTATCCGCAGTTCGCCACGCACAACGCGCACACGCTCTCGGCGATCTATCACCTCGCGGGCAATAACTACTACCCCGGCCAGTACGAGTTCCAATGCCTGCACGGCATGGGTGAACCGCTGTATGAGGAAGTCACCGGCCGCGACAAGCTGAACCGTCCGTGCCGCGTGTATGCGCCGGTCGGCACGCATGAAACGCTGCTCGCGTACCTCGTGCGCCGCCTGCTGGAAAACGGCGCGAACACCTCGTTCGTGAACCGCATCGCCGATGAGACCGTCGCGATCAAGGACCTGATCGCCGACCCGGCCGACGAAGCCTCGAAGATCGTCCCGCTCGGCGCGCCGCACACGAAAATTCCGTTGCCGCGCAATCTGTTCGGCGCCGAGCGTCTCAATTCGATGGGCCTCGATCTGTCGAACGAACATCGTCTGGCCTCGCTGTCGTCGGCGTTGCTGGCGAGCGCGCATCATCCGTGGCGCGCGGCGCCTATGCTCGAAGACAACGAAATCGCCGTGGGTGTCGCGCGTGATGTGCGCAACCCGGCCGATCATCGCGACCTCGTCGGTACTGTTGTGGAAGCGACCTCGGAACATGTGAGTGCCGCCATGGCCCACGCAGTCGCCGCCGCACCGATCTGGCAAGCGACGCCGGTCGACGCCCGCGCCGATTGCCTCGCGCGTGCCGCCGATCTGCTCGAAGCGCAGATGCACACGCTAATGGGTCTCGTGGTGCGTGAAGCCGGTAAGTCGCTGGCGAACGCGGTCGCGGAAATCCGTGAAGCGATCGATTTCCTGCGCTATTACTCCACGCAGATCCGCAACGAATTCTCCAACGACACGCACCGCCCGCTTGGTCCGGTGGTCTGTATCAGCCCGTGGAACTTCCCGCTGGCGATTTTCATGGGTCAGGTGGCTGCAGCTTTGGCTGCTGGTAACACTGTGCTCGCCAAGCCGGCCGAACAAACGCCGCTGATCGCCGCGCAAGCTGTGCGTATCCTGCGCGAAGCCGGCGTGCCGGCGGGCGCGGTGCAACTGCTGCCGGGCAATGGCGAAACGGTCGGCGCAGCGCTGGTGGCCGATCCGCGCACCCGTGCGGTGATGTTCACCGGTTCGACCGAAGTCGCGCGTCTGATCAACAAGACGCTGTCGAATCGCCTCGACCCGGAAGGTAAGCCGATTCCACTGATCGCCGAAACCGGCGGCCAGAACGCGATGATCGTCGATTCCTCGGCGCTTGCTGAGCAGGTGGTCGCGGACGTGCTGCAGTCTTCGTTCGATTCCGCCGGTCAACGGTGTTCCGCGTTGCGCGTTCTTTGTCTACAAGAAGATGTCGCGGACCGCACGCTCGAAATGCTGACGGGCGCGATGCGCGAACTGTCGGTGGGCAATCCGGACCGCCTGTCGATCGACGTCGGCCCGGTCATCGACCTCGACGCAAAGCGCGGTATCGATGCGCACGTCGCGGCGATGCGCGAGAAAGGCCGCAAGGTCGAGCAGCTGCCGATGCCGGAAGGCGCGGGACAAGGCACGTTTGTTCCGCCGACGTTGATCGAACTCGACAGCATCGACGAATTGAAGCGTGAAGTGTTCGGCCCGGTGTTGCATGTGGTGCGTTACCGCCGCAGCCAGCTGGACAAGCTGCTCGAACAGATTCGCACGACCGGCTACGGCCTGACGCTTGGCATTCACACGCGGATCGACGAAACGATCGCTCACGTGATCAGCCGCGCGCATGTCGGAAACATCTACGTGAACCGCAATGTGATTGGCGCGGTGGTGGGTGTTCAGCCGTTCGGCGGCGAAGGTTTGTCGGGCACGGGTCCGAAAGCAGGTGGTGCGCTGTATCTGCAGCGTTTGCTGGCGACGCGTCCGGCCGGGTTGCCGAAGTCGCTGGCCGATGCATTGATCGTTGATGTGCCGCAGGCCGGCGTGAACGGGGATAATCCGTCCGCTGCCTTGACGGCGCTGCGCGACTGGCTGATCAGCGAACAGCAGCCGGTGCTGGCTGCGCGCTGCGACGGTTATCTGTCGCATGTGCCGGCGGGCGCAACTGCGGTATTGTCTGGACCCACGGGCGAGCGCAACACGTACACGCTGGGTGCGCGCGGCACGGTGCTGTGTATCGCCTCGACGGCAAGCGGTGCGCGCGTGCAGTTTGCTGCAGCACTGGCTACGGGAAATCGCGCCTTGTTCGAAGGCGCGGCTGGTGAACAATTGGTGTCGCAGCTCCCCGCCGCGTTGAAGTCCTACGCAAGCGTGAAGAAGAGCGCAGATACATCGTTCGACGCCGTGCTGTTCGAAGGCGATAGCGATGAACTGCTGGCGCTGGTGAAGGAAGTCGCGAAACGTGCGGGACCGATCGTTTCGGTGCAGGGCGTCGCGGCGGGCGCGCTGGAAAGCGGCGATGAGGACTATGCGCTCGAGCGTCTGTTGACGGAACGCTCGGTCAGCGTGAATACGGCAGCAGCAGGCGGCAATGCAAATTTGATGACGATCGGTTGAGCGAACCTCATCGATTACTTCAAAAAAACGGAAGCGGTACGGCGACCCCGAAAAACCGCTCCATCCACACCTGGTACCAAGGAGAAGCTATGCAACACAAAATGAAACAGCTGGCAGGCGCAGCGCTGGTTGCAGCAATGTCGCTGGCGGGGACGGCCAACGCTCAATCGACCGAAGACGTGAAGATCGGTTTTGCTGGTCCGATGACGGGCGCACAGGCGCACTACGGTAAGGACTTCCAGAACGGCATCACGCTGGCCGTGGAAGACATGAACGCCACCAAGCCGGTGATCGGCGGCAAGCCGGTTCGCTTCGTGCTGGATTCGGCCGACGACCAGGCTGACCCGCGCACCGGCACGACCGTTGCACAAAAGCTGGTGGATGACGGCATCAAGGGCATGCTCGGCCACTTCAACTCGGGCACCACGATTCCGGCTTCGCGCATCTACGCGAACGCGGGCATCCCCGAAATCGCAATGGCGACGGCGCCTGAGTACACGCAACAAGGTTTCAAGACCACGTTCCGCATGATGACGTCCGACACGCAGCAAGGTTCGGTTGCCGGCACGTTCGCGGTGAAGACCCTGGGCGTGAAGAAGATCGCGATCGTCGACGACCGCACGGCTTACGGCCAAGGTCTGGCTGATCAGTTCGAAAAGGCAGCGAAGGCAGCGGGCGGCTCGATCGTCGATCGTGAATACACGAACGACAAGGCTGTCGACTTCAAGTCGATCCTGACCAAGCTGAAGTCGGTCAACCCGGACCTGATCTATTACGGCGGCGCGGATTCGCAAGCGGCACCGATGGTCAAGCAGATGAAGGCGCTGGGCATCAAGGCACCGCTGATGGGCGGCGAAATGGTCCACACGCCGACGTTCATCCAGATCGCGGGTGACGCAGCGAACGGTACGGTGGCATCGCTCGCCGGCCTGCCGCTGGAAGAAATGCCGGGTGGCAAGGACTACGTCGCGAAGTACAAGAAGCGTTTCAACGAAGACGTGCAAACGTACTCGCCGTACGCTTACGACGGCGCAATGGCGATGTTCGACGCGATGAAGAAGGCTAACTCGACCGATCCGGCCAAGTATCTGCCGCTGCTCGCGAAGACCTCGATGCCGGCAGTGACGGCAGCGAACCTCGCGTACGACGGCAAGGGCGACCTGAAGAACGGCGGCATCACGCTGTACAAGGTTGTCGACGGCAAGTGGACGACGCTGCAAAGCGTGGGCGGGAAGTAAGCGGTTTTTCGCTGCTCGCTTTGATGTCAGGAACCCCGCTTCGGCGGGGTTTTTTATGGCTCTTCGAGTTTGTGCTACCTGCGTGAGCTCGATTAGTTAGCCTTCTCCCGAAAAAAAATTCATCGACAATCCTCACGGGTGGCGCGAAATCAGCGAAGCGCTTTTTATACGAGACATATCGTATAATCGGGGGTGCGGTTGTCGATACCAAGCAAGTACAGGCAAGTGAAGCGCGCGGTGATCTCCGCGCTTAGATCCGGGAAGTTCGAGCATGAGGCCCGTTCTGCCATTAACGTGAAAAACCTTCTGTCGACCGGGCAAGTCACCGCTCAGTTCGTTGAGGATCTCATTACGAAGAGCGATGGCACACAATACAGTTCGTCACCTCATCACAACGCGCCGGCAATAGATGTTCATATCATTGAGTCGGGTGGCTGGTACGTGAAGTTCTACTTCGTGGGTAATCCGGAAACCGTGTTTATCAGCGTGCACCAGTGAGCGAAGCCATGAAGATGAAACTCTACGAAGAAGGCGAGAAAAGCAAGGCAATCTGCCATCACTGCAAGCAGCTTGTGAGCACGACCTTTGCGCGGCGTGACGTACCTTTCAGCGACGGCAAAGGTGAGGTGAAGAATATTCTCGCGGCGGTGTGTGACGTCTGTGACCACGTGGTCGCCATTCCAGCGCAATCCACGCCAGCCGTCCGCGAAGCGCGGCAGAAGGAAGTCAGGCCGATTGAGGCACAACTGCCGGCCATTTATCTCGATGTTCTCGACCTGGCCGCTTATATGGTCGACAGCGCGAGCTCGACCGAATTCCGCAAGGTGCTCATGACGCTCTATCTGCACCGGTTTGCATCCGGTGAATATCCGCGGGCACGGTTGATTAAGGCACATAAGTCGGCGACCGAGCGCTTCAAGGAGCGCCGCGGCGCTGCACGGCGGCGGCTTTCGATGAAGGTGACGCCGCGCATCGCCGAAGATATCAAGACACTCATGCACGAGACGACCATGAGTCAGACAGAAGTCATCAAGTCCGTGATCTATCAAATCCAAACCGACGTGATCGAATCGCACAAGCCCGCGTTGATGAAAGAGCTTGGTGCGTTGTCGGTGATATACGCGTAGTTGTTCGTTTGGCAGGTAATCAGGTTATAGCGTGAAGGTAAAAAAGCCCCGTTTTTCCCGCGGGGCTCTTTTATGCAGCTGCTTGCGTGAGCCAATGGCTTCAGTCGATCTTCTGCCGGATGACAGCGAGCGTCTTGGTGTCGTAGTTCAACTCCATCCTTCTGCCGTCCTGGTTGTAGGCCTCGACCTCATAGCAGTTATCGTCGATCTCGAACTTCGCGATCTTGTAGCCTTGCGCTTCGATTTGCGCACGGGCGTCACTCTCCTTCATCCATTCTGCCGTTGGATGAACTGGACAGGACTCGCCCATCGCGAACACCGCGCTCGACAATCCCAGCGCACCTGCAAATACAGCAGCCTTCAGCATACCGACTCCTTGAATCGTTCAGACGAATGGCTACCGTAGCCGATTCGTCAAACGCTGCACAAGGTGATCGCATGGTAAGTCTGCTGTACGTCAAAAATTCGACTTAAGACTCGCCGGTGCCGAGGGATATTGCCCACAAGCCTTTTTTCGCTAAGCCGTCTCTCCGCGCAGCTTCCTCCCCTGCTCGCGAATCTGCTCCAACGTCGCGCCCGGCGTACTCGCCTCCTGCGGCATGCGAATCTCGATCACTGCCGCGCGCTTCGCTTCCAGAGAACGCTGCAACGCCGGCAGAAAATCTTCAGTCCGCTCCACCGTCTCACCATGTGCGCCGAACGACTTTGCGAATGCCGCAAAGTCAGGATTCGTGAGACCGGTGCCGTGCACGCGATTCGGATAGTGCCGTTCCTGATGCATCCGAATCGTGCCGAAGTGGCTGTTGTTCACGACGATGAAAATCACATGCAGGTCGTACTGCATCGCCGTCGCGAGTTCTTGCGCGGACATCATGAAGCAGCCATCGCCGGCTAATGCGACCACCGCGCGTTGCGGATACATCGACTTCGCCGCAATCGCCGCGGGTACCCCGTAGCCCATCGCGCCACTGGTCGGCGCGAGTTGCGAGCGGAAATGCCGATACGAGAAATGCCGATGCAACCACGTTGCGTAGTTGCCCGCACCGTTCGTGAGGATCGCGTCTTCCGGTAGATGCGCGCGCAACTGCTGGATGACTTCGCCCATTTGCACGTCGCCAGGAATCGGGCGCGGCTTGCGCCAGTCGAGATACGCGCGATGCGCTTCTTCCGCGGCACCGGTCCATGCGAGCTTGTCGGAAGACGGTCTCAACGCCGCAAGCAATGCTGCAAGTTCTGGCATGCCCGAGACAATCGGCAGATCTGCCGCATACACGCGCCCCAGTTCTTCCGCGCCTTGATGCACGTGCACCAGAGTTTGTTTGGTCTTCGGAATGTCGAGCAGCGTGTAGCCGTTGGTCGTCGCTTCGCCTAGCCGTGGACCGAGCGTGAGCAGCAGGTCCGCATCGCGGATACGCTGAGCAAGCGCCGGATTGATACCAAGGCCGACATCACCCGCGTAGTTCTGATGCTCATTATCGAGCGTGTCTTGAAAGCGGAACGCGAGGCCGATCGGCAATTGCCAATTCTCGACGAAGCGTTGCAGGTCGGCACATGCCGCAGGCGTCCATCCGCTGCCGCCGGCAATCACCATCGGCCGTTGCGCACCTTCCAGCAATCGACGCAACTCGTCCATCTGAGCCGCGGACGGCGACGCCGCCACACGCTTGTACGCGGGCGCGCCGGCAACAAGATCACACGCGTCGCTCAACACATCTTCCGGCAACGACAACACGACCGGCCCCGGACGCCCCGACGTCGCCGTGTGAAACGCATGACTCAGATACTCGGGAATGCGTTTCGGATCGTCGATTTGCGCGACCCATTTCGCCATCTGACCGAACATGCGCCGGTAGTCGATTTCCTGAAAGGCCTCGCGATCGAGATGCTCGCGCGCGCATTGGCCGATCAGCAGGATCATCGGCGTCGAGTCCTGAAACGCGGTGTGCACACCGATCGATGCATGCGTCGCGCCGGGGCCGCGCGTGACGATTGCGACGCCCGGACGTCCGGTCAATTTGCCGACGGCTTCGGCCATGTTCGCGGCCGCCGCTTCGTGCCGGCAGACGATGGTCTGGATGCGGTCTGTTTCGTCGTGCAGCGAGTCGAGCACCGCGAGAAAGCTCTCGCCGGGTACACAGAAAACCCGTTCGACGCCATGCGTCAGCAGCGCGTCGACGACGAGACGTGCGCCGGTAGTTTGGGCAGTGGAAGAAGATTCAGAAGCGAGCGGCATTGCGATGAAGCCTCCAGTCATTGCGATGGGTGCGATCGGTGCGGTCGGGTCGTTGTGTTCTCAACACTCCACAATATTCACCGCCAACCCACCGCGGGACGTTTCCTTGTACTTCGTCTTCATATCGGCGCCGGTCTGCATCATCGTCTTGATCACAGAGTCCAGCGACACGTAATGCGTGCCGTCGCCGCGCAGCGCCATTCGCGCGGCATTCACGGCTTTCACCGAGCCCATCGCATTGCGTTCGATACACGGAATCTGCACCATCCCGCCGACCGGATCGCACGTCAGCCCGAGGTTATGTTCCATGCCGATCTCGGCAGCATTCTCGACTTGCTCAGGCGTGCCGCCCATCACCGCGGCGAGCCCACCCGCGGCCATCGAGCAGGCCACGCCCACTTCACCCTGGCATCCCACTTCCGCGCCTGAAATCGACGCATTCAGCTTGTACAGAATGCCGATTGCCGCCGCCGTCATCAGGAAGTCGATCACGCCCTGCTCGTTCGAGCCCGGCATGAAGCGCGTGTAGTAATGCAGCACCGCCGGGATGATTCCGGCCGCGCCGTTAGTCGGCGCCGTGACCACGCGCCCGCCCGCCGCGTTTTCTTCATTCACGGCGATGGCGTAGAGATTGATCCAGTCGACCATCGAAAGTGGATCGCGCAGCGCCAGCTCAGGATTGCCCGATAGCGCGCGATACAACTGCGGCGCGCGGCGCTTCACCTGGAACGGACCGGGCAAGTGGCCGTCGGCATCCGGATTGTTGATACCGCAGCCGCGCGACACGCACGACTGCATCACATTCCAGATCTTCAGCAAGCCCGCACGCGTCTCTCCTTCTGTATGCCAGACGCGTTCGTTTTCCCACATCAATTGCGCGATGCTCTTGCCGGTCGATTTGCACAGCGCGAGTAATTCGTTGCCGCTGCGGAACGAATGCGGCAATTGTTCGACGGCGCTCAGCACCTTCGTGTTCGGCGCGCCCGCCGTCACCACGAAACCGCCGCCCACCGACAGATAGGTCGACTCGCGCAGCGTCTCGCCTTGTGCATCGAGCGCGCGGAGTTTCAGGCCGTTCGGATGCTCGGCCAGCGCCTGGCGAAGAAACGAAATGTGATCTTTCTGGACGAACGGCACGTCGTGCGTGCCGAGCAAGGCGAGCTTGCGCGACGCCTTTACCGCTTCGAGCCGCTGTGCGATCGTGTCCGGATCGACGGTGTCAGGGGCATCGCCCATCAGGCCGAGCATCACGCCGCGATCGGTGCCGTGACCCTTGCCGGTCGCGCCGAGCGACCCATACAGATCCACTTTCACCGATGCCGTCGCGCCAAGCAGCCCGTCGCGTTCGAGCCCTTGCGCGAACATCAGCGCCGCACGCATCGGCCCGACCGTATGCGAACTGGACGGACCAATGCCGATTTTGAAGAGGTCGAACACGCTGACTGCCATTTACTGCTCCCTGCTGATAAAAGTTAGTTTAGCGCGCCGGCAGCGGTAAGCACACGGCGAGCCATGCGGGCGGCGTCGGTGCGAGCTGCAGCGCGATCGGCGTATAGCGTCCGTCGAGACGCGCCGCCAGGTGAAACAGTTCCGTCGCGTTTTTCGGATCCCATTGACCCGAATAGCCGGGCAAACCGGCCTCGCGACGTTTGGCATCGAACGGAACGTTCGAATGCACGAATTCTTCATGCGTTTTGCTGCCATCCGCGTACGGCGTGAGCCAGTTCAGCGCGGCTTGCAGCGACGCGCCGTTCGCTCCCTTCTCTGGCAACCAGTTGCGGTTGTGGCGGCGCGCAGCGAGCGCGGCGGTCACGAGCGGCTGCAGGTCGTACGTAACATAGTGCAGCGCGTCGCGCTCGCCGAAGTCGAACGTCGAGCCGTCCGGCGCAATGTTGTCGCCGATATGCTCGTCGAACAGGCGCTGCGCCGCGTTGATCATCTTGCGGTTATCCAGCGTGAACGCAGCCATCGAGATCAGCTTGATCCGGTGGCTTTGCCAATTGTTCTTGAACGTACCCCTGAGCGGTCGCGGCTGCGCGTCGATCTGCTCGATGTAGCCGCTCGCGAGCTTCGTCAGGAACGCCATCGATGCATTGCGCGTCTTCACCGGCAACGCGCTCGCGGTCATGTCGTAGGCGAGAATCAGGCCTTCGAAATGGGTTTCGTCGATCGGATTGAAACTGGGTTGATAAGTCGTGACCCATGCATACAGCAAGCGGTCGACCAGTTTCAGATAACGGTCGTCACTGGTCGCGCGCCAGGCGAGCGCGGCGTCGCGCAGCAGATCCAGATCCTTCTCCGCCTCGACGCTTTGATCGTAGATGCCCTCGTGCGGAAGCGTGCCTTCCGTATGCAGTTTCGCCAGCGCATGCGGCGGGTCGTTCAGATGTGCCAGTACATTGCTCACCAGCGCCTTGACGCCTGGATCGGCATTCGTGCGCTCGCTGGTTTGCAGCGCGGGCGCCGCGCAGAAATTCATTGCGGCTTGCGCCTGCCGTAGCGGCAGCAGCACCGCTGCGCCAGCCAGCAATAGCGTGCAAGCCTGCTGCCATGTTTGGGTTCGCCTGATTTCGGTCCGGCTTTGCATCAATCGCACCTTTCGCGCCATGCGAAACTCCTCGTTAGGCTGATTCGGTGTGTGATGTTAGCCGTTTGCGGACACAAGCGACAGAACCGCGCAACGCCTGCTTACAACCTTCGAGGCGCTGCGCGGTTTGCGGGCCGGCTTACTCGTAGTCGGCGATCGGCACGCAGGAGCAGAACAGATTGCGGTCGCCGTACACGTTGTCCGCACGGCCGACCGGCGGCCAGTACTTCTTCGCGATCAGCGTGGGCAGCGGATACGCGGCGGTTTCGCGCGCATACGCATGCTTCCAGTCGTTGGCGATGACCACCGCCGCCGTGTGCGGCGCATGCTTGAGCGGATTGTCTTCGCGGTCCGAGCGGCCGTCTTCCACAGCGCGGATTTCCTCGCGGATCGCGATCATCGCTTCGACGAAGCGGTCGAGCTCTTCCTTCGATTCCGATTCGGTCGGCTCGACCATCAGCGTGCCCGGCACCGGGAAGCTCATGGTCGGTGCGTGGAAGCCGTAGTCGGCGAGGCGCTTGGCGACGTCGTCAACGGAGATGCCGCTGGTTTCCTTGATGGGACGCAGATCCAGAATGCATTCGTGCGCGACCAGTCCGCCCGGGCCCGAGTACAGCACGGGGTAATGCGGCGCGAGTTTGTTCGCGACGTAGTTCGCGTTGAGGATCGCGGTTTCGGTGGCGGCCGTGAGGTTCTTCGCGCCCATCATCGCGATGTACATCCACGAAATCGGCAGGATCGAAGCGGACCCATACGGCGCGCCCGACACAGCGCCGATGCCGTTCTGCGCACGCTCGTAGCCCGACGAAATCTGATTCGGCAGGAATTGCGCGAGATGCGCGCCGACCGCGACCGGACCGACGCCCGGTCCGCCGCCGCCGTGCGGAATGCAGAAAGTCTTGTGCAGGTTCAGGTGCGAGACGTCGCCGCCGAACTGACCCGGTGCGCAGAGGCCGACCATGGCGTTCATGTTCGCGCCGTCCACATAGACCTGGCCGCCGTGCGCATGCACTATCTCGCAGATTTCACGGACGTTCGCTTCGAACACGCCGTGCGTGGACGGATACGTGATCATGATCGCAGCAAGCTTGTCAGCGTGCTGTTCGGCTTTCTTTTTCAGGTCTTCGATATCGACGTTGCCTTGCGCGTCGCAAGCAACCACGACCACTTGCATGCCGGCCATCTGCGCCGATGCCGGGTTCGTGCCGTGCGCCGAAGCGGGAATCAGGCAGACGTTGCGGTGGCCTTCACCGCGCGATGCGTGGTACGCGTGAATGATCAACAGACCCGCGTACTCGCCTTGCGAGCCGGCGTTCGGTTGCAGCGACACCGCTGCGTAACCGGTGGCCGCGACCAGCATCTGTTCGAGCTGATCGATCATTTCGCGGTAGCCGACCGTTTGCTCAGCCGGAGCGAACGGGTGAATCTGACCGAACTCAGGCCACGTGACCGGCAGCATTTCCGAGGTCGCGTTCAGCTTCATCGTGCAGGAGCCGAGCGGGATCATCGAGCGGTCGAGCGCCAGATCCTTGTCGGAGAGGCTGCGCAGGTAACGCAGCATTTCCGTTTCAGAATGATGACGGTTGAACACGTGGTGCGTGAGGTATGCGCTGGTGCGTTCGAGCGCGGCAGGCACCGTGTTCTCTGCGGGGAGTTCTGCGTCGAGGGTGTCGATCTGCGGGACTTCGTCGACAAATGCCGCTTGCGCGAAGGCTGCGAGCAGATCGGCCAGATCGCTGCGCGTGGTGGTTTCGTCGATCGAGATGCCGACGCGCGAGTCGCTCACACGACGCAGATTGATGCGCCGCGCAGTCGCCGCGTCATGCAGCGCCTGGGTGCGTGCGCCGGTTTCGAACGTGAGCGTGTCGAAGAATGTGTCGTTGACTAGCGTGTAACCGAGCTTCTTCGCGCCGGCTGCCAGCAACGCAGCAATGCGGTTCACGCGCAGCGCGATCGTCTTCAGACCGTGCGGACCATGATAGACAGCGTACATGCTGGCCATGATCGCGAGCAGGGCTTGCGCGGTACACACATTCGAAGTCGCCTTCTCGCGTCGGATATGTTGTTCACGCGTTTGCAGCGCGAGACGCAGCGCCGGATTGCCTTGAGCATCGACAGTCACGCCGACGAGACGGCCCGGCATTTGACGCTTGAATTCGTCGCGCACGGCGAGGTAAGCCGCGTGAGGGCCGCCGAAACCAACCGGTACGCCGAAACGTTGCGTGTTGCCGACGGCCACGTCCGCGCCCCATTCGCCCGGCGGTGTCAAAACGGTCAGCGCGAGCAAATCAGCAGCAACCACCACGTGGCCGCCTGCTGCATGGATGGCTTCAGCGAGTGCGCGGTAGTCGCGCACATCGCCATTCACGCCCGGGTATTGCAGCAGCACGCCGAACGCATTCGCGTTCGCGGCGTCCGCAGCCGGGCCGACTTTCACTTCGATGCCGACCGGCGTGGCGCGCGTCTTCACCACTTCGATGGTTTGCGGCAGCACGTCTTCGGCGACGTAAAACACGTTCGACTTCGGCTTGCCGACGCGTTGCAGCAGCGTCATCGCTTCGGCGGCGGCAGTGGCTTCGTCGAGCAGCGAGGCGTTCGAGATCGCCAGACCCGTCAGGTCGACGATCATTTGCTGGAAGTTCAGCAGCGCTTCCAGACGGCCCTGCGAGATTTCAGGCTGATACGGCGTGTACGCGGTGTACCACGCCGGATTTTCCAGCACGTTACGCAGGATCACCGTCGGCGTATGCGCGTTGTAATAACCCTGCCCGATATACGAGCGGAACACCTGATTCTTGTCCGCCAGCTCACGCAGCGCGGCAAGCGCTTCGGCTTCGCTCTTCGGTTGCGCGAAGGGGCCGAGCGGCAGCGTTTCGGTGCGGCGGATCGTCTTCGGAATGACCGCGTCGATCAGCGCGGCGCGCGACGCGAAGCCGAGGGCTTCGAGCATCGCTTGCTGGTCGGCCGAATCCGGGCCGATGTGCCGTTCAGCGAAGGCGTCATGCACTTCGAGCGCGGCGAGCGAGAGAGGAGTGCGGTTCATCAGACGATCCGGGTGTTCGAGCTTCATGAGGTGTTCCTGGCGGTGCGGGCGTCCGTTCGACTGTCGAATCGGACGCGCCGCGCCTGTCGGGTTTAAACGTAATGGTGCAACTTGCGGTGAATCAGGCGCCGACGGACTTTGCGTACGCGTCTGCGTCGATCAGGCGATCCTGCGATGCGTCCGCAGCCGGCTTGATCTTGAAGAGCCAGTTCTCGTACGGCGCGCTGTTGACGCCATCCGGCGTGTCGGCGACGGCCGGGTTCGCTTCGATGATTTCGCCCGAGACCGGCGCGTAGATATCGGAAGCGGCTTTCACCGACTCGATCACGGCGACGGTGTCGCCGGCGTTGACGGTCTTGCCCAGTTCCTGGACTTCGAAGAAGACGATGTCGCCGAGCGCTTCCTGCGCGTGGTCGGTGATGCCGACCGTCAGCGTGCCGTCCGCTTCGGTGCGGACCCACTCGTGCGATTCGGTGTATTTCAGATCGGCCGGGATGCTCATCGGATGCTCCTATGCGGTGTTATTCGGTATGAACTTAAAAAGATAGACGCACGCGCTGGCTGCTTAAACTGCGAGCACTTTGCCGTTGCGTACGAACGGCAGTTTTACCACGCTTGCGGGTACGTTCTTGTCACGAATCTGGACGTGAACGGTGTCGCCCGGCTGCACGCCTTTCGGCACGCGCGCAAAGGCGATCGATTCCTGCATCGTGGGTGAAAAAGTGCCGCTGGTGATTTCGCCTTCGCCTTCCGGCGTGACGACTTTCTGGTGAGCACGCAGCACGCCTGCCGCCTTGCCGTTTTCCTTCAGCAGGATCAGGCCGACGAACGAGGCCTGCGAGCCGTCGGCCTCAAGTTTGGCCTTGCCGACGAAGTCGCGCGGCGAGGTCAGGTCGACGGTCCAGGCGAGGCCGGCATCCAGCGGCGAGACGTTGTCGTCCATATCCTGGCCGTACAGGTTCATGCCGGCTTCGAGACGCAGCGTGTCGCGCGCGCCGAGACCCGCGGGGCGCACGCCTTGACGCACTAATGCGTCCCAGAATTCGCAGACGGACGTAGCGGGCAGGACGATTTCGAAGCCGTCTTCGCCGGTGTAGCCGGTGCGGGCAATCATCAATTCGCCAAACGGCGTGTTGTTGACGATGGCGGCGTTAAACGGCTTAAGGAGTTCGGTGGAGGTGCGGCTGGACGGCGCGACTTGCCAGACCTTATCGCGGGCGTTCGGGCCTTGCACGGCGACGATCGCCAGATCGCGGCGCGGCGTGATGGTCAGGCCGTAGCTGCCTTCGGCGTTGAGCTTGGTGAACCAGGCGACGTCTTTCTCTGCGGTGCCGGCGTTGACGACCAGGCGGAAGTGCGTCTCGCTGAAGTAATAGACGATCAGATCGTCGATCACACCGCCATTCGGGTTCAGCAGACAGGAGTAGAGCGCGCGGCCCGGCGTTTGCAGCTTGGCGACGTTATTGGCCAGCGCGTGTTCGAAGAAGGCGCGCACGCGCTCGCCGGTGAAATCGACGACGCACATATGCGAGACGTCGAACATGCCGGCGTCGGTGCGCACGGCGCGGTGTTCGTCGATCTGCGAGCCGTAGTTGACGGGCATGTCCCAGCCGCCGAAATCGACCATGCGAGCGTTGAGCGCACGATGGGTGGCGTTGAGCGGGGTGTGTTTGAGTTCGGTCATGGGGCCTCAGGCGTCTCGCGAAACAAAAAAGGCCATGCGGCGCTACGCCTCGCGGCTGATGCCTGCGAGCGATTGCGTTGCATGACCCCTCTGTCCTCGATACCTGAGAGATTGCGCTGCCGTGCGATGGTGAAGCCGTGATCGCTACGGTGAAACGCGCGCCCCTTCGGTGGGCAGCTTGCCAGAATCTGCTCGATTAAACGATGCAGACGGCTACTGCCGCTCTCCAGAGTGCGAAAAACCGGTGCCTTGATGTTGCCTGGGCGCGGGTTCTTCGACGCAGTCGGTCCTTTTGCCTGAGAGTTTGCGGGTGTGCCCCTTCGGCGGTGCGGCCTGCGATTTTCTGCGGCCAGCACGCTCTCCCGACGCGTGCGGCGAATGTACGCGAGGGCCGGGGGCTTGTCAAATAAAGGCCCGCAAGGGGCATGGGGGTTGGCGCTGCGGGTTCGCGAAAGTCAAAAAAAGCGCGGGACGTGATGCCCGCGCTTCTTTGCTTCGGTGCCTGAACCGGCGCGATTATTCGCCGATGGCGTGTGCCGCGTTGTCCAGTTCCTGGTTCAGCACGCGCTGTTCGTCGCCGGACAGGCCGCCGCCGTGTTGCGCCGCCATGTCATGAGCTTCCTGGCGGATCACGTCGAGGCGATGGTGCAACGCGCCGCCTTGCGGGGGCGGGTAGTAGCCTTGGTTGACGCGAGCGTCGATGCGGCGGCTCAGGTTGTCGATACGGCCGTTGACCTGGCTGAAGCGCTGATCCGCAATTTGTTGCGGGTTAGGACGCGGCGCCGGCGCGGGTTGCTGAGGGGCCACCACGCAGGCGGCGAGGGAACTGAGCAATGCGCATGCTGCTAGTGCGCGGACGATACGGGGCATGGACACTCCGGGAAGTCGTTGTCGTTTTGTGGTGCTACTGGGGTAGCAACGGATTGCCGAGGATTCACGCTGACCGCGGAGACGGGGTTATTTGTAACGTTATGTTCCTTTCGGGTTTGTCAGGCTTTTTGCCATTGGCGGCGGCATGGTTCGCGTGTTGCCGCCAATGGCGCAGAAAGCGGCCCATAGCGCAGGAAAACGTCAGCGAATGCGTTCAAACGGCAGCCGGACGCCTTCTTCTGAGCTCCGGGCTGCAAGCTCGATGATCGTCATGACGTCGACTGCGTCCTGAGCGCTGACGGGAAATTTCGCGCCGTTCTGAATGGCATCCGCCAAGGCAATATAAAAGCCGACGTAGTCGCCGTTGCGTGTGGGCACCTCCCGCTCGACTTCCTGACCCTCTTCAAGCACACGCAACACACCGGGCGCATTGCCGGCGCCGAACCCGTCATCGCCCGGCCGCAAGCCGGCTTTCAACTGATCTTCCTGCGTATCGAGCCCGTATTTGACGTAGCTCCCTTGCGTGCCGTGAATCGTAAACCTCGGTGCGACGTACGCAGTCAACGCGCTGGCATGCAACACCACTTCGAACTCGCCGTAGCCCAGCTGAATATGGACGTAGTCCGGTGCACTGGCCTGGTCACGGTGGGTGCGAACCGTCGCGGACACGGTCTGCGGTGCGCCGAACAACGCCAGCGCCTGATCGATCAGGTGCGGTCCAAGATCGAATAGCAGGCCGCCGCCGCGCGAAGCTTCCTCGCGCCAACGCTGCCGAACTTCCGGCCGGAAACGGTCGAAATGCGATTCGTATTGCGTGATGCGCCCCAATTCTCTGCTGGCAAGCAGATCCCGCACGGTCAGAAAATCACCGTCCCAGCGGCGGTTATGAAAGGGGACGAACCGCTTGCTGCGAGCCAGTGCAATGTTGGCGAGCGTATGGGCGTCGGCGGCGGTGAGCGTGACCGGCTTGTCGACCACCACGTGCTTGCCTGCTTCGAGCGTGCGGCGCGCCAGGTCGAAGTGCGTGTCATTGGGCGTCGCGATGACGACGCAGTCGATTTCTTCGAGCGCCAGCAGGGCGTCGAGATCGGCCACCACCTTTGCGTGCGGGTAATCGGCCAGCGCGTGCTCGGGTTGGCTCGTCGCGATGGCTGCGATGCTGGCCCGCCCGCAGTGCTCGATCACCGGCGCATGAAAGGTCGCGCCAGCAAAACCGTAACCCATCAATCCAATCTTCAGCGATGCGGACATGCGTGTCTTCCTGCAAAAACGGCGCGCCGCTTTGCCACCGCGGCGGCGGCGCGCAACAGCGTAATTGTGGCATGTCCCGAAGGCGGGCTGTCAGCATCGTCGCAGGCGTTTGTCAGCGGCGCCTGTTTGGCGGCGCCCGGATGGCAGTTGTGGCCGTGTTCCAGGCAGCCCGGTTGA
Source organism: Paraburkholderia sp. SEWSISQ10-3 4 (assembly GCF_030464785.1). Lineage (NCBI taxonomy): Bacteria > Pseudomonadati > Pseudomonadota > Betaproteobacteria > Burkholderiales > Burkholderiaceae > Paraburkholderia > Paraburkholderia sp. SEWSISQ10-3 4. The sequence continues at coordinate 80,220 of NZ_JALPRI010000021.1, read as the reverse complement.
GCCTCCGTTTTTGTCGTCGGGCGAGCTGCCATTGCGGCCCCCTTTCCTTGCCGTCCGACAGCGCATCTGTCACGGCATCGGCTTCGGGCATCCGTGTTAACATCGCTCCTCTCGCGCGGAGCGCAGCGAGCCGGAATGCCCCTCACACCGAGTCGAGCGTCCCAGCCGCCAGCCCCGCGCAGCATGCCCCCGGGCCTTCGGTCTCGCGATTCCGCACCCAAGCGCCCTCAACCGCATTACCCATCCACTGACGATGTCCGCAGGCCTGAACCCCGCTCAAAATGAAGCGGTCCGTTATCTTGACGGTCCGTGTCTCGTGCTCGCCGGCGCAGGCAGTGGCAAGACGCGCGTGATCACGCAGAAAATCGCCCACCTGATCGAGGCCAAAGGCTTCGAGCCGCGCCACATCGCCGCCGTCACGTTCACGAACAAGGCCGCGTTGGAAATGCGCGAGCGCGTGGGCAAGCTGCTCGAAGGCAAGACGCTCACCACGCCCGGCAAGGAAGGCCGCAAAGTGCCCGTCAATCAGTTGACGGTCTGCACCTTCCACTCGCTCGGCGTGCAGATTCTGCGGCAGGAAGCGGAACACGTCGGCCTGAAGCCGCAGTTCTCGATCATGGATTCGGACGACTGCTTCGGCATGATCCAGGAGCAGGTCGGCTCGACGGACAAGGGCTTTATCCGCAAGATCCAGTCGATCATCTCGCTGTGGAAGAACGGCATGATCATGCCCGAGCAGGCGATCGCGATCGCCGCGAACGAGGACGAACACCAGGCCGCGATCGTCTACCGCAATTACGTGGCTACGCTGCATGCGTATCAGGCGGTCGATTTCGACGACCTGATCCGTCTGCCCGCCGAGCTCTTCGAGAAGAACGAGCAGGTGCGCGACCGCTGGCAGAACAAGCTGCGCTATCTGCTGATCGACGAGTATCAGGACACCAACGCGTGCCAGTACGAACTGGTGAAACTGCTGGCCGGCAAGCGCGCGGCGTTCACTGCGGTCGGCGACGACGATCAGGCGATTTACGGCTGGCGCGGCGCGACGCTCGAAAATCTCGGGCAGCTCAGCAAGGATTTTCCGAAGCTGCATCTGATCAAGCTCGAGCAGAACTACCGCTCGACGGTGCGCATTCTGACCGCCGCGAACAACGTGATCGCGAACAACCCGAAGCTGTTCGAAAAGAAGCTGTGGTCCGAACACGGCATGGGCGACACGATTACTGTCACACCTTGCAACGACGAAGAGCACGAGGCCGAATCCGTGGTGTTCCGCCTGTCCGCGCATAAGTTCGAGCGGCGCGCGAATTTCCGCGACTACGCGATCCTGTACCGCGGCAATTTCCAGGCGCGCATCTTCGAACAGGTGCTGCGGCGTGAACGGATTCCGTATGTGCTGTCGGGCGGGCAGTCGTTCTTCGATAAAGCCGAGATCAAGGATATCTGCGCGTATCTGCGCCTGATCGCCAACGCCAACGACGACCCGGCGTTCATTCGCGCGATCACCACGCCGCGCCGCGGCGTCGGCAATACAACGCTCGAAGCGCTCGGCTCGTTCGCAGGCCAGGCGAAGGTGTCGCTGTTCGAAGCGGTGTACATGGGCGGCATCGAGGCGCGCCTGTCGCCGCGTCAGATCGAACCGATGCGTGTGTTTTGCGACTTCATGCAGCGCCTCACCGATCGCGCCGAGAAGGATGCCGCGGGCACGCTGCTCGACGAACTGATGGACGCGATTCACTACGAAGCCTATCTGTACGACGCGTTCGACGAACGTCAGGCGCAGTCCAAGTGGCAGAACGTGCTCGAGTTCATGGAGTGGTTGAAACGCAAGGGCACCAAGGCTGAGCCGGAAGGTTCGGAGAAGAGCGAGGCAACCGGCTACGACACCGCCGATGGCTTCGGCGACACCGGCAAGAGTCTGCTCGGCCTGATCCAGACCGTCGCGCTGATGTCGATGCTCGAAGGCCGTGAAGAAGACCCGGATGCGGTACGGCTTTCGACGGTGCATGCGTCGAAGGGGCTGGAGTATCCGCACGTGTTTCTGGTGGGCGTCGAAGAAGGCATCATGCCGCACCGCGGCGGTCCGGACGACGAGCCGATCGACGACGCGCGCATCGAGGAAGAGCGTCGTCTGATGTACGTCGCAATCACGCGGGCGCAGCGCAGCCTGCATCTGAACTGGTGCAAGAAGCGCAAGCGCGCGCGCGAAACCGTGGTGTGCGAGCCGTCGCGCTTCATCCCCGAAATGCTGCTCGACGACGCCCCGCCGCCGACACCCGAAGAAGCGCCGATGTCGCCGAAAGACCGGCTTGCGAGTTTGAAGGCGTTGTTGCAGAAGCCTTGAGCGTGGGCGTGGATGCAAGACCCCGGGCGCGCCAGGTGCATCGGCGGTTTTTCGACGTACGCACGCTACAGTGGCACGGCCCATCAAACGGAGACCGCTCGCATGCCCCCGCCACCGCTCGCGCACTATCGCCGCGCGCTCGAAACCTACATCGACGCGAAAGACAACACGCGTGCTAACCGCATCGCCGAGGCTTTCGCACCGAATGCGGTTCTCACAATTTCGCTTGCTACGTCGAATATCGCGTTTCCGGCGCGCACAGTCGGTACGGATGCGATTGCTAAAACGCTCGTCACCGATTTCGGTGCGCAGTACGCGCAGTGCCGCACCTATTACGTGTGCGATTCGCTTGCGGTAGAGAACGGCACGATCGACGCCTTACCCTGGCTCGTGGTGATGCGCGAACGGGCAACGGGCGCGTTGCGCGTCGGCCACGGGATGTATCGGTGGACTTTCGATGCGGCACCGGCCGTCACGGCGTTCCACATTCACATCGCACGCATGGACGTCGTGCCGGACGTCGACGGTAAGTTGCTCGACGCGTTGCAGGATGGGCTGAGCTATCCGTGGCTCGTCCCTGCCGACTTGCACATGCATTTGACGTCGCTGGCGCGTAGCACGCCGGCGTTGGCATTTGTCGAGGCGTTCAGCCGTCCCGCAGTTGCATCGGCAGGCGGCTGACCCGACGGCGTGTAAAACGCATTTGGCATAAAAAATCCCTGCACCGTGGCGACACGGGCAGGGATTGTTTGTTTTGCGACAGGGGCCGGAAGCGCCTTACTTCGCCGCGCTGACCATGTAGTCGACGGCGGCTTTCACGTCCGCGTCGGAGGCAGTCGAGCCACCTTTGGGCGGCATCGCACCCTTGCCGTGCAGGGCGTAGTTGTAGACCGTGTCCATTGGTTCTTTCAGGCGCGGCGCCCATGCGTCCTTGTCGCCGAACTTCGGTGCGTTCAGCACGCCGGCCGCGTGACATGCCTGACAAACCTGCTGGTACAGCGCCTTGCCGGCTTGCGAGGCGTCCGCGCTTTGTGCTCCGCCTGCTGCTGGCGCAGCCGCCTGCGGCACGCTTGCCATGGCCGCCATTGCTGCAGCGGCCTGTGCGGCGCCAGCATCCGAAGCACCCGCCGGCGCCGCGGCGGCAGCGCCGGACGCGGCGGCTGCCGCACCCGCTGCCGGCTGTGCCGGTTCAGGGAAGCTCGCGCCGGAATTGTTCGCCATGTAAGCCACCGCGCGGGCGATTTCAAAGTCGCTGTAGTCGTCCGGGCTGGTGCCGCCACGCGCGGGCATCGCGCCCTTGCCAGTCAGCGCCGTGTGCAACAACGTGTCGAAACCCTGCGCGATGCGCGGCGCCCAGTCGGCGGTATTGGTGAATTTCGGCGCGCCTGCCGCACCCGACGCGTGACAGGCGGAGCAAACGGCCTTATAGACCTCTTCGCCGGTCTTGTAGACGCGTGGCGCGTTGGCATCGCGAATGTCGACTTGCGCGAACGGCTTGATGCGCGCGCTGACCTCGGCGTCGGAAAGACTGTCTGTGCCGGCGCCCGTGCGCGTCGAATTATCGACGTAGATCACTAGCAGAACGATGATGACGATCGGTACCGCAAAGCTGGCAATGATCGCGGCGATGAGCTGCCCGGGGGTTTTGATTGGGGCTCCGTGTGGTGCTTCGCTCATGCTTGTCTCGTCTCCGTGGGTATGTGAGCGGTACAGCGTGACGGCAACTTCTTGTTCTTTAATCAGGCACGGACGATTATAGACGCAACATTTCGGCGGCGGCGAGGGGCGCGGCGAGGTGTTCAGCAGGCGTTTACCCGCATCGCGGGGTGCGGCCGGCACCGCCGGGATGGCGGGCAGGAGGCGCGCGATCCCGCCATCTAGGCCGTCCGGTGGACGGTTTGGCTGAAACCGGGTATCCTTTCGGTCTCGCTTTGGCGTCGCTCCTGTTCAGGTTGCCGCGCTTTCGTGTTGAAGCGCCCGTAGCTCAATGGATAGAGTACTGCCCTCCGAAGGCAGGGGTTGCTGGTTCGATCCCAGCCGGGCGCACCAATAGCCGTAAGGCTTTCAGCGGTTTCTCTGCTTCACCGTTTCCCCCAACACAGTGAAAATACAGTTGGCCGGCAGTCGTCTGTAGGTCGACGACCCGTGTGTGCGGCTGAACCCAACGTGCCAGGTGATCGGCCGACAGGTGCGCGTAGCGTTGCACCATTTCCAGCGTTTCCCATCCTCCCAACTCCTTTAGCACCTCATGCGCGGTGTGTCTTGAGCCAGTCGCGCAGTGCGTCGTTCATGCGCGTTTGCCAGCCTTCGCCGCTTGCTCTGAAACGCTCCACTATCTCAGCGTCGTATCGAATCGTCACCGCGACTTTCGGGTGCGCGAGCTTCGGCCGGCCGCCGCGCGGCTTCATCTGTGCGAACTGCTCATCGGTCGGCTCGAACGTGTCAGGGTCGTCCGCGATGCCGCGAGCAATCGCGGCTTCTTCTTCGGGCGTATTACGGATCAATTTGGGTTGCTTTTTCATAGCGGTCTATCTCCCGGTTGTTCGCCTTTCGCAGACTGATAACCCGAAAGGTTTCGCCGCGCTGCGTGAACACGACGCAATAGAGGCGGGCGTCGATCACGGCATAGCCAATTTTGCGCAACTCGCCGTAATCCTTGCGGTCGTCGGGTGCGCACCATACGGACGACCAATCAATCGCTTCGGCGATTGACAGAGATACGCCGTGCTTCTGTTCGTTGGCGTTGCTCTTGGTTTGGTCGTGAGTTGTTTTCATATGGTTATTGTAGTTACAAAAACAAAGGGCCGTAACAGGTTTTTGTAACTACGTTTACTTGCCTGGCTTGCGAAGTGGTCTCGGTATCGGTCGCTCGTCGGGTCGTCGTGCGTTTCCAGTTCTTCCTGAGGGATGCGCGGCATGAATCCGTCCTTCGACTAAAAACCAATCAAGGGGTTTTGACTAACAATAACTCGACTGTAGAGTACTCCGTCATGATGTAAATCAACCTATTAACTCACAATCCAGAGCTACAATCATGACTGGACTTTCACCGCTGAACTTAGCCATGAACCCAAAGGACGAACAGTTTTTCAAGGCGCTGGGCGTGCGTATCGCCTGCGCTCGTAAGGCCCACGAGCTCACCCAGCAGCAACTCGCCGGGCAGCTTGGTATTGCTCAGCAGACCCTGGCTCACTACGAAGGTGGGCGGCTGCGGCTGCCTGCCTCACTGCTACCGGAGTTGACCAGAACGCTTGGGCTTTCATCCGATGAGCTGCTGGGACAGAACGTCACCCCCGACGGCAAACGCGGTCCGTCCTCTAAGCTGCAACAGCAGATCGAAGCGATCAGTCGGCTACCGAAGGCGCGGCAACGCTTCGTGTCCGAGATGCTTGATACGGTGCTGGCACAGAGCCAGCAGTAAGGAAGGAGATTTGATGCAGTAGAAGAAGCGCGGGCCGCATGGGCGGCAACCCATACGGCCCGCTGACCACCACCAACTCACCGAAGGAGTTGACCATGGCTGATGCCAATCTTAAACCACGTCGCGCACGCGACGAACACGTCACGCGCATTTCCGTTGCGCTTGAAGCGGAACGCACGCACGAACACGGCAAGCGTACGGCCTTTCCCTGGATGCAGGTTACCGATGCCATGCTCGAACACGCAGGCTTCCTGCCCGGACACCAGGTCCGGTTCATCATCGACTACCGGCTCGGACAGATCACCATCACCCCGGACTATGACTACAGAGTTGCCGGCAGGTACATGACCGCGCCAGAGACCGAGGCCATGCTGCAAAGACGCAGCAAACGGAAATAAACAATCCACAAACGACAACCCCGGCCAGTGTCGGGGTTGTCGTTCAGAAACTCACGCCTTCACACCCTGACCAGCAGCTTCCCGAGGTTCTTCCCTTCGAACAGGCTATTGAGCGCGTTCGGCAACGCGTCGAAACCATCGACGTACGTCTCCTGGTAAACGATTTCACCGTTCTTCACCCACGGCGCGACGGTCTGCAGCATCTCGTCCATCCGGTGCGTGAAGTCGCGGGCGAGAATCCCCTGAATCGTCGCGCGCTGAAACAGCATGTGCTGCAGGAAGCGCGGCGCGAGGTCCGGCGTGTCGAGGCCGCCGTCGTACTGAGCGATCGCGCCGCAGATCACGATTCGCGCGCGGCGCTTGATGAGCGGGATTACCGCATCGGTAACCATGCCTCCCACGTTGTCGAAATAGACATCGACGCCGCCGGTGGCTGCCTGCAGAGCCGACTGCAAGCCTTCAAGTGTGGGATGCGCCCGGTAGTCGACCGCACCGTCGAGCTTCAACGTGTCGGTCAGAAACGCGCACTTGTCCGGGCCGCCGGCGATCCCGATGACGCGGCAGCCGGCGCGCTTGCCGAACTGCGCGACCAGCGAGCCGACCGCGCCCGCCGCACCGGACACGACCAGCGTGTCGCCAGGACGCGGCTTGCCCGCTTCCATCAAGCCGAACCACGCGGTGCGTCCCGGCATGCCGAGCACACCGAGCGCAGTCGAAACCGGCGCCGCGTCGGGGTTCAGTTTGGTCAGCTCGCTGTGATGGCATTTGGCGTAGAGCTGCCAGCCGCTATAGGCCGACACCCAGTCGCCCTGCTTGAAAAGCGGGCTCGCCGACGCCACCACTTCACCCACCACGCCCGCCCGCTGGACGATCCCGAGCGGATGCGGCACGTCGTAAGTATTGCGTTCATGCTGCTGGATTCGAATGTACGGATCGACGCTGACGATACGCGCCCGGATCAACACTTCATTCGATGACAAATTGTCGTCGAGCTCGCTTTCGCGCAACTCGTAATGCTCGTCGCCAACGCGTCCTTCCGGGCGCTTGACGTAAAACCACTGGCGATTCTGGTAGTTCATGTGAGGACTCACTGCTGTCGTAGACGGTGAGTGATCTTACCAGCGGGGCGATCACGCACTTGGCCGCCTGACGTCGCAGCGCTGGACGTGCGCGGTGAAACCGGGAGCGGCGCAGGCGCCGGATCCCAAGCTTGTTGAAAGCCGCCCGTCCCGTTAGAATCCTCCGGTCATTGGGGAGTAGCCTTCCTTCATCCATTGAAGGAGAGCGCGTCAACATACTTGGCCTACGGGTCATGGCGCGTTCGACCGGGTCGGTTTGGCGAGACCATTGGCGCACTGCTTCGTTCTGGTCGGACGGGTCGCGGTGCGTCATTGGTTCGTTACTTGCGTCCGACCGCGGAGTTGCCCTGTGAAACATCGTTGTGCCCTGCCAGTCTCCCCACTTGCCCGTCCGCTGTGCCGCTTCCCCTTTGCATTTGCAGGGAGCCACGCATGACCGGTCTCCTGTTCGAACTCGCCATCATGCTGGTCGTCATTCTGGTGGCGGCCGAGCTCTTCACCAACGCACTCGAACATCTCGGCGAGCGTCTCAAAATCTCCGAGGGCGTGACGGGTTCGCTGTTCGCAGCGGTCGGCACCGCCTTGCCCGAAACGCTTGTCCCGCTGCTTGCGATTGCGGGCGGCACGACCGATAGCGCGGTCAATCAGGAAATCGGCGTCGGCGCGATTCTTGGCGCGCCGCTCATGCTTTCCACCCTCTCCACCTTCCTGATGACGCTGGCGATTCTCGGTACGCGCGGCGCCGGCGGCTGGGTCACGCCCGAACGCACGGGTTTCACTCGGGATCTGAACTACTTCCTGTGCGCCTTTGTGTTGGCGGCCGCGGCGATGTACGTGCCGCACGAACAGATGATCGTGCGGGGGCTGTTCAGCGCGGCGCTGGTCGGTGTGTACATCACCTATGTGGTGATGACGTTCCGTGCGTCGAACAAACTGGTCGACGCCGGTCACGGCACCGAAGCACCGGGCAAGATGCTGCTGTCGCGTCTTGGTTTGCCCACCAATCTCGTGACCATCGCGGTGCAACTGGTGCTCGCAGTTGCGTTGCTGGTGTGGGGCGCAGAAGGCTTCATCCACGGCGTGCGGGGCGTGTCGCAGGTGCTCGGCGTCTCGCCGTTGCTGCTGTCGCTGCTGATCATTCCGATCGCCACCGAGTTGCCGGAGAAGGTCAACAGCATCCTGTGGATTCGCCGCGGCAAGGACACACTGGCGTTCGGCAACATCACCGGCGCGATGGTGTTTCAGGGCACGCTGCTGCCCGCGATCGGAATTCTGCTGACGCCGTGGGCGCCGCGTATCGAAGTGGTGACCGGCATCGTGATCACGCTCGCCGCCGCCGCGTGGCTGCGGATCAACGTGCGCGAGCGAGGCGTGCCGGTGTGGGCGCTGTTGGTGTGCGGCGTGTTGTACGCCAGCTATCTGGTCATCACGCTAACCCGCTAAGCGAGTGATGAAAGGCCGGGAAGGCCGCTGCCAGGCGCGGCCTTCCCAACAAGCCGCCCTTAGTTGGACGGTGCCGCAGCCGTTGCCGCGCTATCCGGCTTGAACACCGTTGTCCAGTCATCCTTCATATCGACGACGAGCCAGCCTTTCGTGCCGGCTTCGTCCAGCCCCTTGTCGAGCTTGCCGCTTTTCGCAGCGCGGTCGTACGCATACTCCCGTTCACCGTCGGTGTGATGCAGCAGCGCCGCGAGGCGCGGACCGTCGCCTGCCGAAGTCCATTCGAGCATCGGCACATCGCCGTCCGCGTTGCCGAACGCGATCACAGGACGCCGGCCGATCGCACGGTCGATGGCGAGCGGTTTGGCCGCGCCGTCGACGAGCGTGTCGACCTGCGCAAGCCGGGTCAATGCGACGGCGCTGTTCGTCTGGCTGTACTTGTATTTGACGGTGCTGCCGATCACCTGCTCGGGCGGAATGCCGTACACGCGCTGCGCGATGTCACGGACGAACTCGACATCGCTGCCCGTCACCAGATAGGTCCTGAAGCCGTTGGCGCGCAGGTAGGCGAGCAACTCGAGCATCGGCTGATAGGCGAGGTCGGCGTACGGACGATTGAAGCGCGGGTCGCTCGCGGAGTCGAACCATTCGTGCACGAGCGCGGCGAATTGATCGCTGGTCATGCCTGCATGTGCCGCCGCCAGCACCTTCATCGAGCCGGCGTCGCCGCTCGCCGCGACACTCTTCAAATTGCCTTTCAGAATCGAGCGGAACGGTTCCTGCCGTTTCCATTCTGGATGCCGCCCGGCCACTGTCTTCACGCGTTGCAGCGCGAACACCAGTTGGACCGAGGCGGGTTGCTCCGGCCACAACGTGCCGTCGTTGTCGAACACGGCGATCCGGTCCGCACGCGGGATGAAGTCTTTCGACTCCGGCGTGGTGACCAGCGTGACGAAATCGACAATCGAGCGTTTGGTCGCGGAGTCGTTCCACGACGCAAGGCTTGCGGCGGTCGATGCGCTGGCTGGCGACTCGCTCGCGTCATGGTGCGGTGTAACGGTGCAAGCGGAAAGAACCACAACGGTCAAAGCAATGCAGTACCGGTGCATCGTGCGAATCATGAAAGCCTCATCAAAAGCGGTGGATCGAACTTTGAGCGAGCGCAAGTCTAATGGGACACGGCGATTGTTGCAGCCCATTTTGTTGCTTTTTTGAGCGGGGACGTCAATGCCGGTAATTGCAAATGGTGTATGCCGCTATGCGGCTTTTATGCAGTAAGCAAACAAATGCTCAAAACTATGGCAATTGTGTGGAATAAGAATGGCGGCCAAAATCTAACTCCGTCCGAAATTGCGTAGCTTTCTATCGTGTTACAAATTTATCTCTGTAATCTCGTGAAACGTTTGCTACCATTCCGCCACAACACTCCCAGATTGTGAATTTCTTACCTCCGCATGCGTCGTTTGGTGCGGCGTCTCTTGAGTCTGAAAGGAGCGTCCATGCAAGCCCTGTATCCGGCCGTACTGTCTTTCCAGCTTGCTCGAGAGACTTAGCGCGAATTAATCGCGTATCTCATTCGCTTTGCATATTTCCCCGTTGCGCGTAGCCGCCGGGGCGGGCGAACTTACACCCGCGATTAGCTCGAATTAGTTCGCGCTAGTTCGACACAATTCGAAAATACGAATGCCATTGCTTTTGCTTTATATGCATTGGGCAAAAGAATGCGTTCGCCTATAAGAAATGCCCATAGACGAGGTGCGGGAATGGGTTGTAAAGGCGTGGTTAGTTCGGCTGCGTTATACGCTGCCTCGGCGATGTTGTCGCCGGCGTTCGCTCAGGCCTCGGCCGACGAGGCCAATAAAAGTAATAACCCGCTTAATCTGGCAGCCTCATTCAACATCCAGAATTACTACACGCCGAGCGTGTTCGGCGCCAGTGCGCATACCAACGATCTGCTCTTGCGCCCCACCGTGCCGATCGGCCCGAACAGCCTGATTGGCGTGCCGGAAATCTTCCGCGCCACAGTGCCGGTCAGTACGCGGCCCGATCCGAGCGGCGGCTACAACACCGGTCTCGGCGACCTGAATCTCTTCGACATCTTCCTGCTCTCGCAAGGCGACGTGCAGGTCGGCGTCGGCCCGCTCGTGACGATGCCGACTGCCACGGACCCCAGCCTCGGCACCGGCAAGTGGCAGGCCGGTCTTGCCGCTGTCGCCGTCAGCGCGACGAAGGCGCGGCTCCTCGGCGCACTGGTGCAGTGGCAACACTCGTTCGCCGGGCAAAGCAGCCGGCCCACCACACAATCGCTCACCGCGCAGCCATTTGGCATCTTCAACCTGCCGGGTGGCTGGTACATCCGTTCGACCGGCACCTGGACCTTCGATCTGCAGCATGGCAGCTATTACATCCCGGTCGGGCTCGGCGCCGGCAAGGCGTGGAAAGGCGGCTCGACCATCTACAACGCGTTTATCGAGCCGCAATACTCGGTAGCGCATTCCGGCGCCGGCGTGCCGAAGTTCACCATCTTCGCCGGGCTGAACATGACGTTCGGCAAGTAAGCACAAAAAACCAAGCATAGAAACAGAGGGCTTAACCATGACCTTGTTCAACCGCCTGCGTATTTGCGCAGTCATCGCGGCCGTGTCACTGACCACATTGCCGCATACGCAAGCCGTCGCTCAAGCGAGCGCCCCCACTGCGGCGACAGCGGCTGTCACCGCCTCGCCTGAAGAAGCACGAGCGATCGCCAAAGACGCGTTCCTCTACGCGTATCCAATGTTGTTCAACTACAAGACGCTTTACGAGCAGGCGATCGATTCCGGCTCGAAGTCTTATGTGGGCGGCTTCGGCAAGTTCCGCAACTACTCGCATCCGTACGGTCCTGAGAACAAGGACATCGTCACGCCGAACAACGACACGCCGTACTCGTGGGCGTGGCTCGATCTGCGTCGCGAGCCGTGGGTGCTGACGGTGCCCGCGGTGCCGAAAGAGCGCTACTACGTCTTCCAGTGGATCGACCTGTACACCTACAACTTCGCGTATGTCGGTTCGCGCGCCACGGGCAACGGCGCGGGCCACTATCTGTTCGCCGGCCCGAACTGGCACGGCGATACGCCCAAGGGCATCGACAAGGTGTTCCGCTCCGAGACGGACCTGATCCTGACGCTCGGCCGCACTGCGCTCAATGGTGCGAGCGACGTCAAGAACGTCGAGGCGATCCAGAAGCAATACAAGCTCACGCCGCTGTCCACCTTCGAACACGCGGCTGCACCGCCGCCCGTCGCGAAGCTTGATTTTCCGAAGTGGGATGAAGCGAAGGCGACTTCGGCGGACTTCATCGCGTATCTGAACTTCATGCTGCAGTTCACGCAGCCGCCGGCGCCGTCCGAGCAGGAATTGATGGCGCGTTTCGCGAAGATCGGCATTGCGCCTGGTGCGCCGTTCGATCCGGCCGCCTTGCCGCCGGAAACGCGCGCCGCGCTTGAAGCAGGTGTCGCGGACGGTAAAGCCGCATTGGCGGACGCTGAAAAACACACCACCGGCTCGTTCAACCTGTTCGGCAGCCGTGCGGATCTGAAAGACGACTACACCACCCGCGCCGTCGCGGCGGCGATGGGGATTTACGGCAACACGAAGGAAGAAGCGGTGTACGTCGGCACGCGCGTGAACAGCGAACACGCTCAACTGCTCGGCTCGCAGCCGTACGTGTTGCACTTTGACAAGAAGGACCTGCCGCCCGCGAAATTCTTCTGGTCGATGACGTTGTACGACCTGCCTGCGCGCCATCTGGTCGCGAATCCGATCAACCGTTACTCGATCGGCGATCGGACCAAGGGGCTGAAGTACGGCGCTGACGGCTCGCTGGATATCTACGTGCAGAACACGTCGCCGGGTGCGGACAAGACGTCGAACTGGCTGCCGGCGCCCACCGGTGCGTACACGCTCGTCATGCGCATCTACGGCCCGGACGAGAAGGTGCTCAACGGCGACTGGAAATTCCCCGAGCCCCAAAAGCGCTAAGCCGCGCATGGACGAACCTGAGGACAATATGAATAAGAAAACCGCGACATGGGTCACGGCCGCCGTACTGGCGTCGGTCGCCGCGCCCATTCTGGCGAAGACCCAGCAAGACCAATCGGTCCATGCAACGGCCACCGCGGCGTCCGTACCGGGCCCAGTGGCCGGCTACGCGATCTCTGAAGAATACGCACGGCTGGTAGCGCGCCAGACCTACTTCTGGGCGTGGCCGATGGTGAACGTCTACGGCCGCCTGCTGGCGATGAAGAAGGTGCCGCAGCCGGGCCTGAACGGCGGCATTGTGCCGGTCGCACCACCGAATCATCTGTCGATGCTGCGCGACTACATTCAGCCGCAGGAGCGATTTGTCGCGTGTCCGAACCAGGACGTGGTCTATGGCTCGTCGATTCTCGATCTGAATAAGACCCCGGTGGTCGTGCAGGTGCCCGATTTCGGCAAACGCTTCTGGGTCTATCAGGCTGTCGATCTGCGTACCGACGGTTTCGCGAGTCTCGGCAAGATGTACGGCACACGTCCGGGCTTCTATCTCCTGACAGGTCCTGACTGGCACGGCCCGGTGCCGAAGGGCATCCGCCAGGTGTTCCGCTCGTCGACTGGGGTCGGCAGTTTCATTCCGCGCGTTTTCATGGACGACACGCCTGAAGATCGCGTGGCCGTGCAGCCGGTGCTCGCGAAGATTGGCCTGTATCCGCTCGCCGAATACGATGGCAAGGTCAAAGAGACCGACTGGTCGAAGTTGCCGAGCTTCGGTGAGGCCGGTGGTGCTGCGGGCGGCAACGCCGAAGAGATCAAGTGGGTCGATCCAAACCGCTTCTGGGACATGCTGTCCACCGTGCTCGACGAGACGCCGCCGCAACGCGGCGAAGAGGCGATCTACGCGCAGGCGCGCGGGTTGATCGCGGCAGCGCAGAAAGATCCGGCGATCAAGGCCGCGATTGTCGACGAAGGGACCAAGGCCGAAGCGGATCTGGTCACGCCGTTGTTCAACTTCAACACCTTTGGCAAGCGGCTGCCGGCGAACTGGAACACCGTTAGCAACGGCGCCGCCTTCGGCACGGACTACTTCACGCGCACGGCGGTGGCGAAGTCGAACATCTTCGTCAACAAGCCTAACGAGACCAAGTATTTCTACGGCGATGCCGACGCTTCAGGTCAGCGTCTCGATGGCAACGCACGCTACACGGTGACGTTTGCCAAGGATCAGTTGCCGCCGGTCAAGGGCTTCTGGTCGCTGACGCTGTACAACTCGCATCACTTCTTCTCGCCGAATGCGCAGAACCGCTACTCGCTCGGCACCAAGAACAAGGACCTGAAGTTCAATGCAGACGGCTCGTTGACGCTCTACGTGCAGAACACGAGTCCAGGTGACGACAAGGTCTCCAATTGGCTGCCGGCGCCAGCCAATGAAGCGTTCTCGTTGTACGTACGTGCCTATTGGCCGCAGCAGCCGGCGCTCGACGGCAGCTGGACGCCGCCGCCGGTTAAGCGTGAACCGTAAGAAAACACGCCGATGCGCACGCGTGCGGCTCGCCGCCGCGGTTTGTCAAAACCTTGTTCCGCAAGGTGGAAGTGCGGAAAGTTAATTTCGTGAGGATGACTATGAGTCGCACAAACCGTTTGTCCGCAAGCCGGTCACTCGCCAGGTTGTGCACGGGTGCGCTTCTCACCACTGCCGGCGTGGGTCTTTCGCAGCAAGCGTGGGCGACTGAAGGTGGCATCGGCAGACCGATAACCGGCATGCAGGTTACGCCGTACGCAGGCGTCGTACCGCCCACGGACGACTGGATCGTGTCGGCCACCACGATCTATTACGAAGGCTCGCTCGGCGCGAGCAAGACGATTCCGATCGCCGGTCAGATCACGGCGGGCGTCGACGTCACGGCGGTGTACACCATCCTCAACGCGGTCAAGACGTGGGGCATTACGCTGGGCGGCTGGAACTTCGCGTCCTCGTTCGGGGTGCCAATTCAGTACACCAACATCTCGTCGTTTCACGGCCGTTTGCCGAATGATCACGGCACGCAGTTCGCCGATCTCTTCTTCACGCCGGTGGTGGCGGGCTATCACCTGACCAAGACCGATCACATCGCGTTCAGCGTGCAGATTTACGCACCGACCGGCGCCTACAGTTCGAGTCGCCTCGCCAACGCTGGACAGAACACGTGGACCTTCACGCCGACGGTCTCCTACACGAAGCTGTTCCCGAAAGAAGAGATCGAGCTGTCGTTGAACTACGGTGTTGGCTTCTACACGCCGAACAGCGACACGCACTATCACAACGCACCGGTTAGCGTGCTCGACCTGCTCGCGCTCAAGCGCTTCGGCAGCGGCTGGGGTGTGGGTGTCGTGGGCGGCTATATCCAGCAGCTCGGTCATGACAGCGGCGGAGTAGCCGATGTCATCGGCGGAAGTCAAGGGCACTCGGTGGGTATCGGGCCGATGGTCACGTGGTCGGGCAAAGTCCAGAAAACGCCGGTGTCGGCGTCGCTGCGTTGGGTCAATGAATTCAACGTCAGCAACCGGCCTAAAGGGAATGCGGTCGAACTGTCGATCAGCGCGACCTTCCAGTAACGGGGCATGCATCTGGTGATCCGCCGCTCCTCGTGTGTGCCGCTTCCCGTCGACGTCGCGCACGGGCCGGGGCAGAACGCGTTTTATGTGCAAGTGGGCAGCGCATGGCGCTGATCCGCGCAATGTGGTTACGCATCGAACTGGTCGTGAAATGCGGTCCTAATCGGCAAAGTGCATTTCTGTGCTCGCCGATATGCTGTTCATGACCATCGTCGGCTTTTGCGACCTCAATGTTGAGGCGTGGCTGGCGACGCGATGCGAACCACCTTTTGCGGACCATCATGAACGTAACCACATCAGACGACTTTATTGGCGTTCAAGCTCAACACCCTTTTTCGAAGGCTTTTATCGTGCTCGGGTATCGGGATGGATCGATCTCGACGATCCCGAACAACTTCTTTCGCGACTGGCTGGATGAAGAAGCAAAGGTTGGGACTTTCTCGATTGGCAAGTGTTCGGGAATCGGTGTCGGCTCAATCGCCAAATATGACGCAGGGTTGCAGAAGCTTGTAGTCGGAAAATTCGTCGCAGGTGGCTTGAGACTGAAGTTCCTGCTGAATGGGCAGCACGACATGCGGACGATTTCAACGTCGATGCTGAGCGCCTTCGGCAGTGGGCTAAACAACGTCCCACCGCCTCAATACGGCGACACAGTAATCCGTAACGATGTATGGATCGGCGACGAAGCGATGTTTCTTGGCGGTTCCACGATTGAAAATGGCTGCGTTATCGGTGCAAGAACCGTGGTACCGCCCAATTTCAAAAGCGAACCCTATGGCATCTATGTGGGCAGCCCCGCACGCCTTGTTCGGTTCCGTTTCTCCGAGCGTA
This sequence comes from Paraburkholderia sp. SEWSISQ10-3 4, assembly GCF_030464785.1. Taxonomy (NCBI): domain Bacteria; kingdom Pseudomonadati; phylum Pseudomonadota; class Betaproteobacteria; order Burkholderiales; family Burkholderiaceae; genus Paraburkholderia; species Paraburkholderia sp. SEWSISQ10-3 4. Next base: position 64,098 of record NZ_JALPRI010000021.1, on the reverse strand, counting down.
TCCGCGAGAAGCTTCTTGAACTTGAATGGTGGGACATGTCGATGCCTTGGCTGCAAAAAAATAATGACCGTTTTCTCGTTGACTTAACGGTAGACGAGGGGCGGTCGATGGAAATCCTGACCGAGTTGCTGCGCGCAAAAAGCCAGTCCACTGAGGCGATGGCCGCGACGAAAACTTGATGCGTCTGCACCGAGCAGGATGGCATTGCTTGATTGGAGGTCATGCGGACGGCGAGCAGGAGCGAATTCGCATCCTTGCCGATCAGCGGGGCCCAGTTGATTTGCCGACTGGGTCCGCCGCGTCTGATGACCGGTCTATCCCGCCGTCAATGCTCATGGAGCGATGCACAATGAAAACTACGATGAAGCGGTCTTTGCAGTTGCTCGCGGGTGTCTGCACGTCGCTTGCGGTGACACTCGCCACACCCGGGCAGGCGCTCGCCGCCGCCGCGGTGCAGCCGCTGCCGACCGTCTGGCCGCGCGACTTCGATAGCGCACAGCAGCGCATCGAGTTGTATCAACCGCAGGTGGAAGTGTGGCAGGGCAACCGGATCGAAGGCCGCGCCGCTTTCGCGGTCGGCGCGAAGAGCGCCACGCCGAACTACGGCGTCGCGCATTTCACCGCGCGGGCTGAAGTCGACAAGACGAGTTCGACAGTGCAACTGCTCGATATCGTCTTCGACCAGGTCGACATGCCGGCTACGCCCTCCGCCGCCGCTGGGGTGAAAACTGCCTTGCAGGCCCGCATACCCAAAGACGGTCTCATCACCTCACTTGAACAACTGCAGGCCAGTTACGCCAGCACCCACGAAGGCAGCGAACCGGGCCTCGCGGTGCAGAACAACGTACCGAACATCATCTTTGCCGAACGTCCCACGCTGCTCGTGCTGGTCGATGGCGACGCGAACTGGCGTGCGCTCGGCGACGCGCACTATCAACGCCTGATCAATACGCGAGCGATGCTGCTCAAGGACGCGAGCGGCGCTTTACATCTGAATGCCGCGGGCTATTGGTACGAGGCGAATTCGCTCGGCGGTCCGTGGCATCTGAACGCGACACCGTCGAATGAGCTTGTCGCCGCGGCGAAAAGCGCGCAGACCAATCTGAAGTCCGATCCGATGCTTCCCGCCGATGGCAAAAAGCCAGCGCAGGCGCCGGACGTGGTGGTCGCCGCGCAGCCGGCCGAACTGGTGGTGACGAACGGCAAGCCGGCGCTGCAACCGGTGAAGGGCGTGAATCTGCTCTCCGTCACTAACGCCGACCACGCGCTCTTCGTCGAGCCGCGCGACAATCACTACTACCTGCTGCTGTCGGGCCGCTGGTTCACCGCAGCGGGCCTCTCCGGCCCTTGGACTTTCGTCGACGGCAAGAGCCTCCCCGCCGATTTCGCAAAGATCGCTGCCGACGACCCGCACGCGAATGCGCTTGTCTCCGTGCCCGGCACACCGCAGGCCAAAGAAGCGGCGATTGCAGTGACCATCCCGCAGACAGCAACCGTATCGCGCAAGACCACCACGTTGAAGGTGGTCTATGACGGCGCGCCGAAGTTTGTCGGGATCGCGGGCACGTCTTTGTCGTATGCAGTGAACACGGCGACGCCGGTGATCCAGACGGCGCCGTCGCAATTCTTCGCGGTCGCCAACGGGATCTGGTTCACCGCGAACGCGGCGAGTGGCCCGTGGCATGTTGCCGATACCGTACCGGCCGCGATCTATACGATTCCGGCCGCTTCGCCCGTGCATTACGTGACCTACGTTCACGTTTATTCGGCGACGCCGGATACCGTGGTGGTCGGTTATACACCGGGCTACATGGGCGTGGTTGTCAATGCGGACGGCACCGTTGTGTACGGCACGGGCTATGTGTACGCGCCGTATGTCGGCGACGTCTACTACGGCTACCCGGCCACCTATGGCTACGGCGCCGGCTTCGCGCTCGGCACGACAGTGGGCTTCGCCTTCGGCTTTGCGATCGGCGCCACGTGGGGCGCGCCGTCGCCGTACTGGGGGCCGTATTGGGGCGGCGGCCCATGGAGCTGGCAATACGCGAACGTCAACCAGGCCAATATCTACGGCCGCTGGGGGCAGGGCACCGTGACGCACGCGAGCGGCTGGAACGGTTGGACTGGCAATAGCTGGGCCGGAACGGCAGCATCCGGATTCAATCCTTATACCGGTGGCCACTTCCAGGCGAGCCGTGGCGCGGTCGAGAACGCGTACAACGGCAACTTCGCCGCCGGGCGGCAGGGCTCGTTCAGCAATCCGTCGACGGGACGCAGCGGGGCGGCGCGCGGTGGCGTGGTCGGCAATGAAGGCACCGGCGACTATGCGGCGGGTAGGCAGCGCGCCGGCTACAACGCGCAGACCGGACGCTACGGCGCGGCAGAAGCGGGCGTGACCGGCAACGCGTATTCAGGCGATCACGAGGCGGGCACGAAAGGCATCGTGGGCAATAAGGACACGGGCAAGGCTGTCGCGTGGAATAACGGCAATGTGTATGCGGGCAGCGACGGCAACGTCTACCGGCATGATCAGGGCGGTGGCTGGGAGCAGCACAGCGCGGATGGCTGGCAGCCGGTTCAGCCGAACGCCAGCCAGACGCAGCGGCTCGACTCGCTTAAGCAGGGGCACGATCTTGGGAATGCGCGAGCGAGTGGGCAGTTTCAGCCGCAGCGGCATTTTGGCGGCGGAGGCGGGCGGTTCAGGCGGTGAAGCGGGGGCGGCAGATTCCGACTAAAGATATTTGTCACCCTGCTGGCGATCCCGGATTTTCTTCGCGGGGTTTCCGTACGTCACTGAAAAAGCGTCGACTGCCTTCAGAACGATTGATCCGGCGCCCACCACGCTGTGCTCGCCAATCGTGATTCCATGGCGCAACACCGCGCCGATGCTCACGGCGGCGTGGCTACCGATGCGGCAATTGCCGCCGGTGGTCACGCCAGGCGCGAGGCTCGAAAAATCCTCCATCACGCAATCGTGGTCGAGCGATGCCTTCGTGTTCACAATGCAGAACCGACCCACGCGGCAGTCGGCATTGATAACAGCGCCCGCCATGACAACCGTGCCGGCGCCGATGCTTGTCCCTTTGCCGACGCTCGCTGCAGGGTGCACAGCACTCACGAAGGGTAATTGCGGGCAGACGTCGGCCACTTTGGCGACCACTTTGGCGCGAACGCTGTTATCGCCGATCGCTACGATGACGCCCTGCAGATCGTGTTCGGCGGTCAATCTCGCCAGATCGGACTCGCCGCCAAGGACCGGATAGCCGAGGGTCTCTTCGCCAGTCACCCGAAAAGCGTCGATGAGCCCGGCGATCCGGTAGCGCCCCTGCTTTTCAACGATGTCGATAACGACCTTGGCGTGGCCGGAAGACCCGACAAGCACGATGTTTTGCATTGCCCATATTCCGCTTTAAGACCGGCTCAAATCATTGAATGCCGGCGATGATGCTGACAATGCGTTCAACCTGTGCCGGATTCAGATCGGGATAGATCGGCAGGCACAAGATCCGTTTCGATGCCGCGCTGGCGGCACTCAGATTGTCCTTATGCGACGACGGCAGGCCTCGATACATCGGGAATTCGGAAATCAGCGGGTAGAAGTAGCGGCGCGCATAGATATCGTGTTGCTTAAAGTGGTCATACAGTGCATCGCGGCTGATTGGAAAATCGTCTTCGACCTGAACGGGAAAGTACGCGTAGTTCGCGACTTTTTCGCCCGCGTCCGACAGGCAGCGAATGCCGGGCACCTCTGCCAGCAACTCGCGATACTGCGCGTCGATCGCCTTGCGTTTTGCCAATGCGTTGTCGACGTGTTGCAGTTGCAGCAGTCCGAAGGCTGCATTGATTTCGCTCATCTTGCCGTTGATGCCGGCGGCCACAACGGTCACCTCATCCACGAAGCCGAAGTTCTTCAGATGGTCGATACGCTGCTTCGTCTTCGCATCCGGGCAGATGATCGCGCCGCCTTCGAATGTGTTGAAGACCTTGGTCGCGTGGAAACTGACGATCGACAGATCGCCGTGCTTGAGCACGCTGCCATCTTCGGTTTGCACACCGAACGCGTGCGCGGCGTCGTAGATGACCTTGAGGTTGTAGTTGTCGGCGATCTTCTGGATGGCCTTCACATCACACGGATGGCCGTAGCAGTGCACCGGCATGATGGCCGTGGTTTGCGGTGTGATCGCCGCTTCGATCTTCTCCGGGTCCAGATTGAGCGTGTCCGGATGGACGTCCACGAAAACCGGCTTGATGCCGTTCCACAGGAGCGAATGCGCGGTCGCTGCGAAAGAATAGGGCGTCGTAATGACTTCGCCATTGATGCGCAGCGCCTGCAGCGCCGTCACGAGCGCCAACGTGCCGTTTGCGAACAACGCGAGATGCTCGACACCCAGATACTCGCAGAGCGCCTTTTCGAGTTGCTGATGGAACGGTCCTCCATTGGTGAGGATCTTGCTGTTCCAGATCTTTTCGAGGTACGGCATGAACTCGGCCAGCGGCGGCAGATGCGGCTGGGTCACATAGATGCGTTCGTCGTCCAGCGACGCGATCGCACGAAGAGGAGCGCTTGAGCCCATGGTTTCCTCGCTACTGTTTTTTGGTCCGGGTCACGTTTGACGGACGTTATGCGGTATGAACCGGATCGCCGCTTGCTGCTCGCGGATCGTGTGCGCTGAAGGCCGCCGGCGCCAGGTCGGCGCACCAGCGCTGCCACATCGTGCGAAATGCGCGTGAAAGGCTTTGTGCGACAACTTCCGGCTGGAACGGCGCCGACTGCATGCAACGCTCGCGCAACGCCGTGCGAATGCTGGCGAGCGCGGGAATGTCGGAAGCAAGCTTGACGCCCTTCGCCACGAAATCATCCGCATCTTCGGCCGCAAACGCGTCGAGACCCGCATGGGCGAGCCATGCCGTCGCTGCCCGGCTTGCCATTGTCCTGCCGGCTATCGTCAGCGTAGGCGTGCCCATCCACAACGAGTTCAGAACGGTCGTCGAACCGGTATAGGGGAAGGTGTCGAGGCAGATGTCCACCTGAAAGTGTTGTTGCAGGTAGACCTCTACGCGGGAACGCGGACGGAAAGTCAGGCGGTTTCGTGAAATGCCTTCGTTGACGAACCAGTTGATGAGGTTTTCGTCGCCTTCGTCGCCGTTCATCGAACCGAGCACCATCCGGGCAGTGGGCAGCTCGCGAAGCAATCTCGCCCACACAGCGATCACGTCGGGGCGCAACTTGTTCAACCGGTTGAAACTGCCGAACGTGACATAGCCGTTATGCATGGCCGGCAGGATGTTGACCGGCGGGGCATTCCGGTCCGGCTGGAACGGTCCGATGGCTGCCAGATGCACGAGTTTCTCGGAGAACTGCTGCTCCATGTCGCCGAACGGCGTAAAGAAGCGGTCGCTGAGGTAGTAGTCCATCGCGTCGAGACCGGTCGTCGCCGGGTAACCGATCCAGCTGACCTGAATCGGCGCGGGCTTGCGCGCGAACGCCTGCAGTCGGTTACGGCCGGTATGTCCGCTCAGGTCGATCAGGATATCGATTTTGTCGGCGCGAACCTTAGCGATGAATTGCTCGTCCGACATGCCAGTAACCATGTTCCATTGGTCAGCCTGGGTGCGTAACCACTGCGTATAGTCATCCTCTTGCACATGGTTGTAGTAGACATGGAGCTGCAGGCTCTCGTCTTTTGCGAGCGGCTCCATGATCGGCATCAGGTAGGAGGCGACTGCGTGCCGGAACAAGTCGCCGGAAACGATGCCGATTTTCAACTGGCGATCGGGCGCGCGGCTATTCGTGTGACGCGGCTTCGGCAAGCGTAGCGATGCTTCGTGAATCCGGGCAAATTCGCGATGTTCGGCGTAGATTTGCTCAGGGGCGATGTGAGGGTTGTGCGCGATGGTAAAGAGCAGATTGCTGCGCGTCGGTGCATTTTTGGGATCGAGTTCGAGCGCGCGGCGAAAGCATAGCTCGGCCTCGTCTGTGGCGCCGGCGTTAAGCAGCACGACGCCCAGCGTGCTATGTGACTCCGAGTAGTCGGGCGTGAGTTCGGTTGCACGACGGCACTCGGCGATCCCTTCACGGGTGCGGCCGAGGCCGGCGAGCACCATGCCGAGGATACGATGACCTTCTGAATGGTCCGGATGCAGTTCGAGCAGTTTTCTGCACTCGGCTTCTGCCTCGGCGTAGTGACCGAGCAAGCGCAGCAAGTCGGCCAGCGCCTTCCGAACGTCGGAATCGTCGCTACCAAACTTTATGGCGTTTCTCAGGGGCTCGGCGGAATCGCTGTATTGGCCAGCCTTATGCAGAGCGATACCGAGGCAACGCCATGCGAGGCCGCTCGACGGAAATCGTTCAGTCAGGCTTTGTGCAAGCTTGATGGCATCCGGAACGTGGCCCCTGGCGTAGAGGGTGTTGAAGCGGCTTATTTCTTGTGGAGAGGGGCGGCGCGTATCGAGTGCTGCCGTTGGGGGCTCCGAGGCATCCCGGTTTGTCGAAATGGCCACCGTCACAGTGGGTTCCGGCGATGCAACGACAGGTACGACGGCGGCGGTCGCTAAGCCAGTACCGCCGCGCGCCATCCGCGTAATCAGCCCGTCGACTGCCGGCCCCTTCAATCCCCTTTGCTGCCCCATCTCCAGTGCCAGCCAGGCCGCCTGGGTCTGGTCTGCGTCGATCAATGCGTTGATGTAGGCAACCCAGAATTGGCCGTTATCCGGCGCGCCGCCGAGCGCGGCTTCCAGGTGTGGCAGTGCCTCGACAGGACGACTGCGCTGCACGTACAGCACGCCGAGGTTGTACTGCACGTCGGTGTTGCTGGGCATTGCTTCTAGGATCGCCCTATACAGCGCCTCGGCGTCGTCGAACTCCCCCTTGTGGTGATGCGCCAGCGCTGTCTGCAAAACGAGAGCGATGTCATGCTCGAACTGCTGTTCGGGCGTCAAGTGTTCAGCGGTCGGCTGCTCGTACAGGAGAGTCATGGTGTCAGCGCAGAATGGTCTATGACGGAAATTGTGCGACCGGGAGGGTGTTTCCGATGCGCGGAGATGACGGTAAAAAAGCCGCCTGTTTAGCGCATGGGGCGCGGCGGCGGAAGGCCGGACGCCAAGAAAAAAGCCCGCACGAGGCGGGCTGAGGGAACGAGCGCGCCCTTGCTTCAGCGCGTAGTTCTTATTGTCTGGTACTGCAGTTCAATGCTGCGGAGCCTTTTCAGCGGGTCGATCCCGCGGTTCGGCCGATTCGGTTCGGGCGAGGAGCGGCCGCTGAACCTTTAGCCCGCTTACAGGCGAGCCATCCGCTGATATTCGCCTGCGGCCTTGGTGCGCCCGATCGCGGCTTCGAACTCGGTGTGCAGTTCGTTCTGGGTGGTTTCCGCATCGGCGAGCAACGCTGCGTCGATGTCCTGAATCCGGCGGATCATTTCCAACGCGGCCGGTTCCTGATTGGCCGACAGCGACATCAGCAGCGGCGAACGCAGTTCGGTCAGGCGGCCCGCTTCCGGCCAATCGGCCAGCGAGGCCGCCTGTTCGATTTCCCGTGTGATCGACAGCAGGCGTTCGACCAACTCCGTCTGATTCATTTCGATCGGGGCCATGGCTTAGCTCTTGTTGGTCGCCAGCGCGCCGGCGCTGTTGGTGCCGCCGAACAGGGCGGTCAGGTACTGCGAGTTGTTGTTCATTGTCGCCATCAGCGTGTTCAGCGCGGTGAACTGGGCCTGATACTGGCTCGTCAGCTGCGCCGTGTAGTCGGCGAGCGCCGTTTGCTGTGTGGTGATGCTCTTCAGGTCGGCGTTCAGCGCGCTGTTGCGCGTATCGATGATGCCGCCGGTCTGCGTGAAGGTGGTAATGCTGCTGTTCAGCTGCTCGGCGATGCCGTTGGTCGAGTTGAAGAGCGAGGCGACCGTTGCCGGGTTGGCCGTCAGGGCGGTGCTGAGCGCGGTGTTGTCGACCACCATCGTGCCGTCTGCCGGGTCGTCCTTCAACGTGATGCCGATCGACGCCAGCGTGGTGCCGGTGCTGCCCGAGCCAACCGAGCCGCCCACGATCGAAGCCAGCGCGTTCTTGATCGTCTGCAGCGTCGAGTCGCCCAGCAGCGGGCCTTGCGACGAGGACGACGAGTTGAACGACGTGAGCGTCGACATCGTCGTGACGACGGTGTTGTAGAGGCTGACGAAGTTGTTAATCGCGGTGCTCTGCGACGTGGTATCCGTCGCAATGGTCAGCGTCTGCGTGGTGCCCGCGGATGCCGCTGTCAGGTTCATCGTGACGCCGGAAATGGCGCTCGTCACAGAATTGGTTGAGCTGCTGGCGGCGATTCCGCCGACCGTGAATTCCGCGTCCTGGGCAAACCCGCTTTGCGTCCAGGCACTGCTCGAATTCGCCGACGTGATCGACGATTGGCCGCCCGTCGTGCTGGCAGTCGAGGTCACGCCGAGGCTCGACAGGCCGGTGTCGGACGTGACATTGCTGGTCGAGACGTTGATGACGTTGGCGGCACCCGTGTTCGCCGCGCGCAGCACGAGGTGGGCGCCGTCCGTACCGGTCACGATGGTCGCTGTGACGCCAGGGTTGCTGCTGCTGGAGTTGATTGCGGACGCGATGCCGGAGAGCGTGTTGTTGGTGCTGTCGACGTTGATGTCCATCGACTTGCCGCCGAGCGAAACCGTCAGCGTGCCGGCGCCCAGTTGTGTCGTGGCGCCGAAGGCTGCCGAGGACAATGCCTGCGAGCTGGCGATCTGCGTTACCGCGACCGAGTAGCTGCCGGCCACGGCGCCCGCACCGGCTGTCGCCGTCAGACCGGTGCCGCTGGCGGTTGCCGAGAAAGTCGACAGCGTGGTGCCGTTGGCGAGGTTCGTGATACCCGACTGCAACGCGCTCAGCGCGGAGCTCAGGGCACCGTATGCGGACAACGTGGTGCTATCCGTGGTTTGTTGCGCCGCCAGAGCCGCCGTTTGTCCGGCAGTCTTCGCGTTCACGAGTGCCGTAACGAGCGTCGACACGTCCATCGACGAGTTGCCGGTCGAGCCACTGATGATCGATTGAGCGGCCGACTGCAGCGCTGAGTTGGCGGCGGCGGTCGACGCAGCAGTAGACGTGGTTGAGATCGAGGACATGCAGAGGCTCCGGGCGTCTGGAAATCTGTATTGGGTGGTGCGCGATGCTACATCACTTCTCAAGCGGAATGCACAGCGGGAGGCATGCCTCCCGTTGCTTGAAACCCGGTGATGCGCCGCACTTGCGGGCGGCGCATCACCTTACTGCGTCAGCTCTTACTGCAGGAGCTTCAGAACTTGCTGCGGGTTCGAGTTAGCTTGCGCCAACACCGAGATACCAGCTTGTTGCAGCACTTGCGCCTTGCTCAGGTTCGCCGTTTCTTGTGCGAAGTTGGCGTCCGTGATTTGCGATTGTGCCGACGACAGGTCGGTCGACTCAGCTTGCTGCGACGTCGAGATTGCGGTGAAGCGGTTTTGTGCGGCACCCAGCGATGCTTGCAGGTTGTTGACGGTCTGCAGTGCGTTGTCGATGGAGACCATCGCTTCGTTCGCGCCGGTGACCGTGCTGATGTCGAGGTTCGAAACCGTCGGCGGGCTGTTGATCGCGTTGATCTGTGCGACTGCCGATGCCTGAGCAGCGGAACCCGCACCTGCCGTCGTCGTTGCAGCAGCCTGGAGTGCCAGAGCCGTACCTTGCGTGCCCGTACCTGCCGTTGCGCCTGCGCCGAAAACTGCTTGTGCGACGGTCGCGGCAATCGCCTGGTTATTCTGGTCGGTGAAGGTGTAGCCGCCCTGGCCGTCCGACAGCACGTTGATTGCCGTGATTGCCGGGCTGGCAGCCGTCGTGTAAGCACCCGCCGAGTCCACGCTGAGCGAGACCGTGCCGACCGTTTGACCCGTTTGCACCAGGCCGCCACCGATCTTCGCTGCCGACATCGATTGGCTCAGGTTCAGGCTGATGGTCTGGCCAACGTTCGCGCCGACCTGGAACGTCAGGCTGCCTGCCGAGCCGTCCAGAATGTTGGTGCCGTTGTACGTCGTTTGCGACGCGATACGGTTCACTTCAGAGATCTGTGCTGCCACTTCCTTCTGCAGAGCTGCCTGGTCGCTCGACGACAGCGAACCGGTCGATGCTTGCACGGCCAGTTGGCGGATACGTTGCAGGCTCGACGTCAGCGAGGACAGTGCGCTCGATGCGGTTTGAACCATCGACACGCCGTCATTCGCATTCGACACGCCCTGGTTCAGGCCGTTGATCTGCGTTTGCATACGCGTCGAGATCGCCAGACCTGCTGCGTCGTCAGCCGCGCTGTTGATGCGCTTGCCCGACGACAGACGGGTGATGGCTTGCGAAAGGGCGCTTTGCGAGCCATTAAGGTTTTGCTGTGCAACCAGCGAGTTGATGTTGCTATTGATTCCGAGCATGAAAATCTCCTAAATAAGCCTTGAGCCCAATACGCCACGTTGGCATCGGCGGAAGCACTCGTTCATTGCTGGCCGCCTCAGTGAAGGTTGACGGCGCGTCTAAAAAAAACTTGAGGAACTTTGTGCAATAGCGACCCAATTGTTTTTCGAGCCGGTTGGGCCGCTACCCGTCTGCAAGCCGCTTGCAGCCTTGTTCGGGAGATCCACTGCAGGTATTGAAAAGACGGCGTATTCTCCTTTCCTCTTGTGACAAACCCTGGAAAAATCATGCAAAAACGCCGGATTGGACGTTCCGAATTAGAGGTCGCGCCGCTTATGTTCGGTGGCAATGTATTTGGCTGGACAGCCGATGAATCGACCTCCTTTTCGATCCTGGATGCATTTGTCGATGCGGGGCTCAACTTTATCGATACCGCCGATGTCTATTCCGCGTGGGCGCCGGGAAACCAGGGTGGCGAATCGGAAACCATCATCGGCAAGTGGTTCAGGCGGAGCGGCAAGCGCGACAGGATCGTGCTCGCCACCAAGGTTTCGAAGCACCCGCAGCGCAAGGGTTTGTCGGCGGCGAACATTCAGGCGGCAGTCGAGGATTCGCTGCGCCGCTTGCAGACGGATTACATCGATGTCTATTTTTCTCACGACGACGACACCGAAACGCCTTTGGCCGAAACCCTCGGCGCGTATCAGAAGCTGATCGAGGCGGGCAAGGTGCGGGTGATCGGCGCGTCGAACTACAGCGGCGCGCGCGTCGAGGAAGCACTCGCCGTGTCCCGCCAACATGGGCTGCCCGAGTACCAGTTGCTGCAGCCGGAGTACAACCTGTACGACCGCGCGGAGTATGAGCGCGACATCGAGCCGGTGGCGCTCGCCAATCAGCTCAGCGTGGTGGTGTACTGGAGCCTTGCAAGCGGCTTTCTGTCCGGCAAGTACCGTTCGCAGGCCGATCTGGCCAACAAGGCGCGCGGCAGCCGGGTCGAGAAGTATCTGAACGAGCGTGGTTTGCGGATTCTGGACGCGCTCGACCGGGTCGCCGGGCGGCACGGCAGCACGCCAGCCACGGTCGCGCTGGCATGGCTGATCGCCCGCCCGAGTGTAACGGCCCCAATTGCCAGCGCGACCTCGGTCGACCAGCTCAAAAGTCTGGCCGCCGCCGTCCATCTGATGCTGACCGGCGCCGATATCCGCGAGCTGGACGAGGCAAGCGCTTGACCCGCGCGGAGGCCTGGCGCGATCGCTAAACCCCTGGTAGGATGGAGAGTTTCCTGATATCATCGGGAGTGAATTGAGATCTTTGCCTGTTTCGTCAATGTTTTTCATTGATGAAAGGTTGGCGAAACGGCAGCAGACGCGGCATATGCGTTACGTCTGTCCGCGTTCCGCGGTGAACTCCCCACCTCTCTTTTCCGGCCTCCGTGGCCGTTATGCCTCTCGTTTCATTCGTGGTTTGGCCGGGATTTATCCCGCGTTTGCCTGTTACTGGCCATGAATCGGAACGACCGGAGGGCCGGCGCGTGAGCGGTATCCGCCACGCAATTTACCCCTATCAAGTGATTGAGTTAGGAATTACATGACGACGATTCTTCTGAAAGAAAACGAGCCGTTCGAAGTGGCGATTCGCCGCTTTCGTCGCGCAATCGAAAAGAATGGCCTGATCGCTGAACTGCGTGAGCGTCAATCGTACGAAAAGCCGACTACGGCACGTAAGCGCAAGAAGGCTGCTGCTGTGAAGCGCCTGCACAAGCGCCTGCGCAGCCAGATGCTGCCGAAAAAGCTGCACTAAGCACGCTTTTTCGCGCTGCATTTCGCGCACTGTACGCCGAACGGCGGTGTGAGCTTCGAAAGAAGCCACATCGCCGTTTTGCTTTTGGGGAGTCGATTTACGTTGGGCTTTTGCCGCCGTATCGAGGCTCGTTACGCGGCGCTCTTCAGGCGTTCGGCGGACAGGCCGAATTGCCGGGCAATTGAGCTCAGACGCTCATGCCATTCCCACGTGCCGAACACGTCGTGCACGTTCTGCAGGCAACTCAGCAGAGCGATTGTGGCCGGGTCGTAGACATTGAGGCGGGCGCGCAGGAGCGCCTTTTTGAGCGCAGAGATGCCGGCATCCATATACGCAGGCACCTCGGTGGCCGCGCGGCCGATGTAGCGCACTGGAACGCCTTCCATCGCAGTCATGTAGTCGCGCGGCTTGATGAAGCTGCCGACCGGGCAACCGCCGCAGTAGCCGCGGTATGCGCCGCCGCCACGCGGTAGCAAGGCGGCGCGTTTCTGGCCGAGCAGATGGTCCACGGCCTGGTCGAAAATCTCCTGATGGGTCAGGAAATTAAGGGTTTTCATGGTTGGTCTCCCATGCGTTACGCAGCGGTTATTCGTTGTTCGAGCGCATGAACGGCAGTATCGGATACGCGCCAATTAATGAAGCCCGGACTAGCAATGCGAAAAGCCTTCAATTCCCGGGTTTGGCTCGTTTGCCTTTTCTGCCGCTTATGCCGGTCTGGCGACACCGTCCGCCACCGTGGCGGCCAGCGCTCACCATCTCTATAACGACTGCCCGCGTGAAAAGCGTAGACAGGGCTTTACCGGATGGCCGGCGTTCGCCTGGAACGCGAGCGGCGCCTCAGACGCTTTACGCCAGGCGCTACCAACCGCTGCCGCTGCGCTGCTTCAGCCGGCCTTGCGATTGCGTCCCTTCTTGCCAAGCGCCGCGCATCGCGCGCGGCACATGCAGCTCGCCTCGTGGTCATTCACCATGCCGACTGCCTGCATGAATGCATAGCAGATCGTCGAGCCGACGAACTTGCAGCCATAGCGCTTCAGCCCCTTGCTGAGCGCGTCCGAAATTTCGGTCGATGCGGGCGCCTGTTTATACGATGCCCAATCGTTCTGGATCGGCGTCTGATCGACGAACGACCATACGAAGTTGGCGAGCGAGCCGTGCTCGGCCTGAATCTGCTGCACTGCGCGCGCGTTGGTAATGGCCGATTCGATCTTGCCGCGATGGCGTACGATACTTTCGTCCAGCACCAGCGCGTCCACATGTTTGGGCGTAAAGCGCGCGACCTTATCAATGTCGAAGTCGGCGAAGGCGCGGCGATAGCCGGTCCGTTTGTTGAGAATCGTCGACCATGACAACCCTGCCTGGGCACCTTCCAGTACAAGCAGTTCGAACAAATGCTGATCGTCCCGCGAGGGCACGCCCCACTCGGTGTCGTGGTAGTGTGCGAGCGCTTCGCTCGATACCCAGTTGCATCGCTGTGTCACTTTTGCGCTCCCGCGTTGTCATGTCGTCCGTCAGCATAGCGGAAGTCCAGCGCGTCGCAAGCTGGCCATTCGGCCGATTGCGGGATTGAAACTGACCTGCCACGCTATGCGTTATTCACCACCTGAACTCACTCGATTCGATGAATAAAGACCTCTTTCTGATCGGCATTGACGGCGGCGGCACGGGTACGCGAGTCGTACTCGGCGATGCGCAGGGCCGCGAACTGGCGCAGGCGGCGAGCGGCCCCTCGGGGCTGGGTCTCGGCGTGGAACGCGCGTGGCAGGCCATTGAGGCCGGCTGCGCCGCCGCATTCGCACGGGCCGACATGTCATTGGACTGGGCGCGCTGCGTACTCGGTTGCGGGTTGGCAGGGGTCAATAATCGCGACTGGCTGGCTGCGTTTCGCGCGCAGGCGCCGACGGTAGCCGGGCTTGCGGTGGAAAGCGATGTGTACACCACCTTGCTTGGTGCGCACGGCGGCGCGCAGGGCGTGGTCGTCGCGCTTGGCACCGGCAGTCAGGCGGCTGTGCTTGACGGCAACGGCGAGTGCCGAACTGCCGGCGGCTTCGGTTACCCGTCGGGTGACGAGGCGAGCGGCGCGTGGCTTGGGCTGCGAGCCATCGTGTACGCCCAGCAGGCGGCCGACGGCCGTGTACCCAACGACGATCTGGCGCAGGCGCTGCTCGCCCACACCGGCGCACATGACAGCGACAGCCTCGTGGTCTGGCTGTGCGAAGCCAATCAAACCGCTTACGCAAGGCTCGCGCCGATCGTCTTTGCACATCGCACGCATCCGTTTGCCGCGCGTTTGCTCGGCGAAGCCGGCCTGGAAGTGGGCAAGATGATTGCCGCGCTCGACCCTTCGGAGATCCTGCCGGTCGCGCTGTGCGGCGGTCTCGGCGCACCCTTGCGCGAGTACGTGCCGCAGATCTATCAAGCCCGTTTGCGCGAGCCGTTGGCGGACTCGGCACACGGCGGTTTGCAGTTGGCGCAGCGCGAAGCGGCTCGCATCGGCGGTTGAGAATCGCCGGGCGCGCCGGGAGCGATCTCTCGGATCCGGCGCACAACGGTAAAATGCGATCTTTGACGCTGCCCGGCTGCCCACACTATGTACAAAGTCATTGCCACGGATCTCGACGGTACGCTGCTCAACGCCGATCACCAGGTGGACCCGTTCACGATCGCCACCGTGCGTAAGCTGGAAAGCGACGGGCTGCATTTCGTGATCGCCACGGGGCGCCACTATAGCGACGTTGCGGGCATTCGCGACCTGCTGGGCATCGAGCCGTACCTGATCACGTCGAACGGTGCGCGCATTCACGCGCCGGACAACACCGTGATCCACGCCGACGACCTGCCACCGGCCATCGTGCAGCGGTTGGTGCTGCCGGAAATCGTCGGCGAGCACGGACGTGTGATCGTCAACCTGTTCGCCGACCAGGCGTGGTTGATCGACCGCGATGCGCCGGACTTGCTGAAATTCCATCAGGATTCCGGCTTCACCTACGAGGTCACCGACCTGCTGAAACACGACGGCGTCGACATTGCCAAGGTCCTCTACATCGGTGACCCTGCTGACCTCGCGCAAATCTCGGCCAACCTGGCGCGCGAATTTGGCGACGCGCTGTACGTTACCTATTCGCTGCCGGATTGCCTTGAGGTGATGACGTCGAACGTATCGAAGGGCCGTGCTTTGCAGATCGTGCTCGAGCGCCTCGGCGTCGATGCCTCGCACTGCGTGGCGTTTGGCGACAACATGAACGATATCGACCTGCTGGAGACAGCCGGCCATCCGTTCATGATGAACAACGCCAATCCCGATCTCATCAGGCGCCTGCCGGACGTACCGCGCATCGGCAACAACTTCGAAGCGGGCGTGGCGCACCATCTGCGTAAACTGTTCTCGCTCGACGACGAACTGATGTCCTGAAAACGGACCGGCCCGCATCCTCTTTCGTGGATGCGGGCCGGTTGTTCGCCTCCCCAGGCGAAGGCCTTACGAGCCAGCGCTACGATTAGCCGTGCCATCCGCCACGGCGATCGCCGTGGTCATAGTGACCCCAGTGGCGGTCGTTGTGATTCCAGCCGCGGTTATCCCGGTGGTCGTCGCGATAGTAGCCGCCGCGGTCGTAGCGGTGGTCCCAGCCGCCGTTGCCGTAGTACACCGGCTGCGGCGCTGCGTAGACGGGTGCAGGCTGGGCATAAACCGGTGCGCCGAGCGACAGGCCGATATTCAGATCCGTATGGGCTTGCGCGACACCGCATGCGCCCGCCGCGAGTCCAGCAGCAACCAGCAAGTGAGTGACGATGCGTTTCATGTTGTTCTCCTGTGAGGCGACGTATGTTTGTCGCACAGGACCAATCTACGCATTCCGGTCGCTGATTAGTGAGACGAGATGTTACGGACTGCAAGCATCGTCGCAGGGTTTGAAAGGCAATAGAAGGAACATTCGAACGCAACACGCGGTATGCGTTTTCCGGTCGAAGCCCCGTCAAATAAGGCCCCCCGGCTTCCTGAGGCGAGCCGGCATCCAGTTCCCATCGCCTATTGCAGCATTCGGACGGCTGCGCCCGTAATCACGGCTTACATCTGTATTACCCAATTAATCAGCCGAGCCAGAGGAAGCACCCGCCGCAGCCGCTCCCGGCAGCGCCGCGCATGGGCAATCCGCAGCGCGGCCGTTCAGTCCTTGCCGGTCAAGCTTGAACGTGGCGCGGGCCGTGCCGTTTTGCCAGTTGAGGCGAACGATATAAATACTGTCGAAGTCGTCGCTTTGCCAGTTGGGGACATCGGCGGCATTGCCGCCATGCGTGCTCATCATCTGGCGCAGCAACTTCACGATTAACTTGTGCTCCCATGCAACGACAATCAGCTTGTTGCGATTGGCCGGATTGACGAGCGCTGTGCCGAGTTGATCGATCTGGGCGAAGCCGTATGGCGTTTGCACCGGCATCTGGAACTGGATGGCGGTTGGCTCGATGGTCGCAAGCGGCCGGACATAGTAATAGGGATGACCGCTGTCGTCCTTTTGCTGGCCGGGATCGGGTGCGTAGATCGCATCCGGTTTGCCGAACTTGGCGGCGATCACCGCCGGCAGGGCCAGCGCGCGGTTGAGCCCCTGGCAATTGAGCTGGCCGTAACCCTTGGCGGGTTTCTCACCGTGGCGCACGAATACGAGCGTTTCGGTATTGCTGTCCGCCGCATGGGCCGCGGGTAACGCCAGCACGCCTGCACACAAACCGCCGATGGAGAGTGCGACGCCATGCAGGAATCCGCGGAAACGGGTCATCAGTAGCACCTGTGCGAGCTTGGGAAGTCGCACGATTCTAGCAGCGGGTTATCGGTAGGCCGTGGGCCTGCCCGCATTGTGCGCAAAAACGAAACGGGCGCCGTAGCGCCCGCTTTGATTGCCCAGGGTATGCGCACCCTGGCACACCCAGCGCACTCGCCGATCAGTCGAGCGCCAGTTCCTGCGAATTGCCGCGGCGGCTTTCGGCGACGAGCGGGTACAGCACACCTGCGATCACCGCGCCGATGATCGGTGCGACCCAGAACATCCACAGCTGATCCACCGCTGCGCCGCCGACGAACAGCGCCGGACCGGTGGAGCGCGCCGGGTTGACCGACGTGTTGGTAACCGGAATAGAGATCAGGTGAATCAACGTCAGGCACAGGCCGATGGCGATCGGCGCGAAACCGGCCGGCGCGCGTTTGTCGGTCGCGCCGAGGATGACGAACAGGAAGAAGCCGGTCATCACCACTTCGCAAATGAATGCCGCTACGAGCGAGTAATGGCCCGGCGAGCGCTCACCGTAGCCGTTGCTGGCGAACCCGCTGGCAACGAGGTCGAAGCCCGGCTTGCCCGAGGCGATCAACGACAGCACCAGCGCACCCAGCACCGCGCCGATCACTTGCGCGACGATGTACGGCACCAGGTCGCGGGCCGGGAAGCGGCCGGCGACGGTCAGGCCGACGCTCACCGCCGGATTCAGGTGGCAGCCGGAGATATGGCCGATCGCATACGCCATTGTCAGGACCGTGAGGCCGAAGGCGAGCGAGACGCCCACGAAACCGATGCCCAGGCCGTGGACCGGGCCGGCGAAGTTGGCGGCGAGGACGGCGCTGCCGCAGCCCCCGAGCACGAGCCAGAAGGTGCCGAACAGCTCGGCAGCAAGGCGCTTTGACAACTGCATGATTGGTAATCCTAAAATGTTTGACGCTTGGAGTGGCATGAACGCTAAGCGCTAGTGCATGCCATTGAGCGCGCAATTCTAGGGAAAGACAGCCGGATTAGGTGTCAAGAATTGTCAAAGTGGAGTCGCCTTTACCTATTATTACCCGATAAAGATCTCGTTTTACAATTCATCGACGCTTAATAATTATCAGATGATTTCTTCCTAAATCGGTATTATTGTCCATTGCGAATTTTTATAATTGCAGCTAGTCTGCGAGCGAATGAGTTCTAAAAAGGGGAGAACCGATATGTCTCAATATGCAGACCTCAAGGCACAGATTGCCAAATTGCAGGCACAGGCAGACGAAGCCCGTCGTACTGAAGTCGACAATGTTGTCGCCGACATCCGCCAAAAGATCGCTGAATACGGTCTGACCGCGCAAGACCTCGGCTTTGCGGTGGCCGCCAAGCGTGGACGCCCGCCGAAGAAGGCGCCGCTGCCGGCCAAGTACCAGGATCCGAAATCGGGCAATACCTGGAGCGGACGCGGCAAACCGCCAAAGTGGATTGTCGGTAAGAATCGCGAACGCTTTCTGATTGGCGCGGCCTGAATGCTCTGTAGTCCGGGCGAAAGCCAACTGAAGGTTGAACGGCGCCGGGTTGTTTATTCGCGTCGCGCTAATCCGGGATGGAAGCGCATCCATGGCTGAATTAAAAAAGCCGCCCTTGAGAGGCGGCTTTTCCGTAGTAGAAGCGGGTTAACTCTAGCTAAGCGCTCGCGCAAACGATTCACCAGGCAAATTTACTCATGATTGGCGTGCGAATCGGAAAACGGCGAGAAAACGGCGTAAGCGGCAGAAGCACGACTTAAGCGGCTGAGCGGATAAAAACCTCAGCCACTTAAGCCCATCGCTCAACCCACCGCAACCCGGCGCAACATCGGGCGGCGCGTCGCTTCGATCAGTGCCGAATAGCCGTCAACGTAATTCTGGGCCATTGTTTTCGAACTGAAGCGGCGCTCGAACTGCGCGCGAATCTCGGTGCGCGACAGTTCGTCCAGACGCTGCAGCGCGGCTACCGCGCCTTGAACGTCCTCGACAATGTAGCCGGTCACGCCGTGGTCGATCACTTCCGGTACCGAACCGCGGTTGAAGGCGATCACCGGCGTGCCGCACGCCATCGATTCGATCATCACGAGACCAAACGGCTCCGACCAGTCGATCGGGAACAGCAGCGCCTTGGCGCCCGACAGGAACTCGGGCTTTTGCGCCTCGTTGATCTCTCCGACGAACTCCACGTGCGCCATGGAGAGCAGCGGTTCGATTTCCTTCTTGAAGTATTCCTGGTCGACCTTGTCCACCTTGGCGGCGATCTTCAGCGGCAAACCGCTTTGTGCAGCGATCTTGATAGCTGTATCGACGCGCTTCTCCGGACAGATTCGGCCGAGGAACGCCAGGTATTCCGGCTTCTTGTGCGCCTGCGGAGTGAGCAGTTGCTCCGGCAGACCGTGGTAAATCGTATTCAGCCAGTTGGCCTGGGGCAGCGGCACGCGCTGCGAATCCGAGATCGACACCACCGGCACATTCGAGAACGCGTCGAACACCGGTTGCAGCTCCGGCAAGTCCAGACGGCCGTGAAGCGTCGTCACGAACGGCGTGTCCATGGTCGTGAAGAGCGGGAACGGCATGTAGTCGAGGTGAAAGTGCAGCACGTCGAACTCGTGCGCGACCTTGCGCACCTTTTCCATCATCAGGACGTGCGGAGCCAGCGCATCGCGAATCGTCGGGTCGAGGCGCAGCGCCCGCGGCCAGCACGCATCGAGGTTCGCCGAGGTGACCGAGTCGCCGCTTGCAAACAGCGTGACGTCGTGGCCGAGATCGACCAGCGCTTCGGTCAGGTACGAGACGACACGTTCGGTGCCGCCGTAGAGTTTCGGCGGGACAGCTTCATACAGCGGCGCAATTTGTGCGATTCGCATGCGTTTCTCCTGTTCAAAACGGCTTCGCACAACGGCGCTCGGGTCGAGCGAGGAGCGAATGCCTGACGGACGGTTGGGCGCGGTAAGCCGCCGCCCGGGGGTGTTCCGAACCTGCATCGGGTAATCCCTTAGCTTCATTATCGGGATCGGCCGCGCTAATTCGAGTTATTTTTCAAACGCTTAATGTTGTTACAGCGCGAAACATGATGCGTTACAGGTCGGCAGGAGGGTGTCCCGATAGTCGGCAAGCACGACAGGATGGGCATCCGAACGCTAAAGGAACACCAGCAAGGGGCGGTCCCGGGGGGCTGAAACGCGCCCTAAACCACGCGCGTTGCACAGAAGTGAAAACGTCTTATAATTCTTCCTCACCACTACAAGGTGCGGATTGTGAGTCACTCAAGACTCACCGTTTGGTTCACATTTCTGCTGAAGAAATAGCCAAAACGCATCGCCGGCCTCAAGCTGAGCGCCACTTCGGCTGCTTCAGCCTTCTTTACGACCCCTCCGTGTAGGAATAATTCCTACACGAATGACGGATTAATCCGTCAAACAGGCAGGGTGTCTGTCCGATTTTCGTCCGCTCCCCCTTTCGACACAATGCTCCCAAGACCAGAAACGAGCCGATTCGTGCGGTTTAAGTGCGCGCGTTCGAGCAAACGTTTCCGTAACGGCCTGACCAGCCAGATACACCCGGGGGAATCATGAGCGCGACAAGCGAAATGCTCAATGAGATCAGAGAAGTCAATCTTTCTTATCTCCTGCTCGCCCAGCGTCTGCTGCGCGAAGACAAGCCTATGGGCATGTTTCGCATGGGGATTTCGGACCAGCTGGCCGACGTCCTCGCCAACCTGTCTTTGGCGCAGACCGTGAAGCTGGCGGCGTCCAATCAGGTGTTGTGCCGTTTCCGTTTCGATGACCATGCCGTACTGTCCGCCCTTGCGGACAAAGGCAAATCGAGCGCCGTGGCCCAGGCGCATTCCGCGATCCTGATGGCAAGCCAGCCAGTCGAGCAACTCAGCTGATGGCAGCTTTTGGTTCAAGTAAAGCGATCAGGATTGGGGAATTGCAAGCGGATGGCCTATAAGAGCGTTGTGCAGGAAGTCAGGGAAATTACCCTCGCCATCGAGCTGATCGAGCTCGGTGCGCGTTTGCAATTGCTGGAAGCGGAAACCAGCCTGTCGCGCGACCGGCTGATCAAGCTGTACAAGGAGCTGAAAGGGGTGTCGCCGCCCAAGGGCATGTTGCCGTTTTCGACCGACTGGTTCATGACCTGGCAGCCGAACTTTCACTCATCGCTGTTCTACAACATCTACTGTTTCATGGCCGGCCACGGCGGCTGTCCGACGATCCAGTCGATTGTGAAGAGCTACCGGCTCTATCTGGAACACGTCCAGCTGCACGACGACGAGCCCGTGCTCAGTCTCACGCGCGCCTGGACGCTGGTGCGCTTCTTCGACTCCGGAATGCTGCAAATGACCGCCTGCTGCCGGTGCGGCGGACATTTTGTCGCGCATGCCCACGATCCGCAGCACGCCTTTGTTTGCGGGTTGTGCCAGCCGCCGTCGCGCGCGGGTAAGACAAAGAAATTTGCCGACGCCCGGGCCCGCGAAAGCCTCGCCGCGCTCGAAGTTTGAGCCGTAGGGCGGTGCCGGCCTTTAGCCCGCAATCCGGCGCACAGGTCGTTTCACACGCCCACATCCCCATTCGGCGGGCTTTCCAGCCCGATCGGTCAACACGGGACCCGGCCGGGCCGGTTTAACCCGCCTCTGGTTTACACCGGAGCGACGAGCCGCTTTTCCGTCAAAGTTTTCTGCTCCGTTGCCGTAAACCAGATTAACGACGGTCACCGTCGCTTCTTTGTGAGGGCTCGGCAGTGCTGATTTTCGTGGGAACACTCGTGACGCTATTGTCCGTTTTCGGCGGTTACGCGCTGGAAGGCGGCCATCTCGGCGCGCTGTTGCAGCCTGTCGAAGTGCTGATGATCGTCGGCGCCGGCGTCGGCGCATTCATTCTCGGCAACGGGATGAAGACGATCAAGGCGACACTGCGCGTCATCCCGACCCTGTTCAAGGGCGCGAAGTACAACAAGGACGTCTACATGGAGCTGATGGCGCTCCTCTACGTCCTGCTGGCCAAGGCGCGCAAGGAAGGCACGCTGACGCTGGAAGCCGATATCGACGATCCGTCGAAGAGTCCGATCTTCACCCAGTACCCGAAGATTCTCGCCGACCATCACATCATCGAATTCCTGACCGACTACCTGCGTCTGATGGTCGGCGGCAACATGAACGCGTTCGAGATCGAAAGCCTGATGGACGAGGAGATCGAGACGCATCACCAGGAAGGCGAGGCGCCCGCGCACGCCCTGAACAAGGTCGGCGACGCGATGCCGGCGTTCGGGATCGTGGCCGCGGTGATGGGCGTGGTGCACACCATGGCTTCCGCCGACAAGCCGCCCGCAGTGCTCGGCGAGATGATCGCCCAGGCGCTGGTCGGCACCTTCCTCGGGATTCTGCTTTCGTACGGGCTGATCGGACCGCTCGCGAGCGTCGCCGAACAGCGCGTGACCGAGTCGACCAAGATGTTCCAGTGCATCAAGGTGACGATCCTCGCCAGTTTGAATGGTTATGCGCCGGCGATTGCCGTCGAATTCGGCCGCAAGGTGCTCTTCTCGACTGAACGCCCGTCGTTCGCCGAGCTGGAAGAGCACGTGCGCCGCGTCAAAGCCAAGTAATGGGCGCCGGGAACTGATTCGATGAGCAAGGATAAAGACCGCGCCATTGTCGTCAAGCGCTCCGCGCCGGCCAAGAAAGGCCACCACGGCGGCGCATGGAAGCTCGCGTATGCGGACTTCATGACCGCGATGATGGCGTTCTTCCTGCTGATGTGGCTGCTGAGCTCGGCTTCCACCGTGCAGTTGAAGGGCATCGCCGATTACTTCAACCAGCCGTTGAAGATCACGCTGTGGGGCGGCGATCGCAGCGCCGAGGACTCGAGCATTCTGAAGGGCGGCGGCCGCGATATTTCGACCGACGCGCAGGGCGTGACGCGCTCGACTGACGGCACGAACAATCGCGCCGAGCGCACGGTCTCGCATAGCAACGACGACTCGATCAAGCAGTCGCAGGGCGAGCTGGAGCGCCGCGAACAGGTCCGTCTGCACGATCTGCAGGTCAAGCTGATGGCCGCGATCGAAGCGAACCCGGTGCTGCGCCAGTTCAAGCAGCAGATCCGCATCGACTCGACGCTGACCGGCCTGCGCATCGAAATCGTCGACTCGCAGAAGCGGCCGATGTTCGCGACCGCGAAAGACGTGGTTGAGCCGTACATGCGCGACATCCTGCGCGAAATCGGCCACACGCTGAACGACGTGCCGAACCGCATCATCGTGCAAGGACACACCGACGCCGCGCAATACGCGGGCGGCGAGAAGGGCTACAGCAACTGGGAACTGTCCGCGGACCGCGCCAATGCGTCGCGCCGCGAGCTGATCGCCGGGGGCATGGACGAAGCGAAGGTGATGCGCGTACTCGGCCTCGCGTCGACGCAGAACCTGAACAAGGCGGACCCGATGGACCCGGAAAACCGCCGCATCAGCATCATCGTGCTGAACAAGAAGTCGGAGGAGGCGCTTGACCATGACGACTCCACCACGACCACCTTGTCGGACGACGCGGCCGGCTCCAAGCCGCTGCTGCAAAGACTTGCGCAACCGGTGACGGTTGCACCGAAGGTGCCGGCGGCAGCGCCGGCAGCCCAGTAACAGACAGCGACCGGCGGGCCGGTCCATGCGCCCAGGTGGCGCGGACGGCCAGCCGGTCCATAGCGTAAGTGCAGCGAGGTTTTCATGATCAGGCACATCCTGGCAATCGACGATTCGGCATCGATGCGGCAAATCCTCGCCGCAACGCTGACGACGGCAGGCTATGAAGTGACGCTCGCGGCGGACGGCATTGAAGGGCTCGAAAACGCGCTCGCCATGTCGTTCGACCTCGTGCTGACCGACCAGCACATGCCGGGCAAAACCGGCCTCGATCTGATCACGGAACTGCGCGGCAATCCGGCTTACCAGGCGACGCCCATCCTCGTCCTTACGACGGAATCGGGCGAGCCGTTCAAGGAGGCGGCGCGGGCCGCGGGGGCGACCGGCTGGATTGAAAAGCCGCTCGACCCCGACATGTTGACCGAACTGGTCGCGGCACTAGCCGAATCGGACAACGCATGAGCGCCCTATAAGCGCCACCTTTACACAAGTTACAGAAGCTCTCGACGCGGCGGCACGACAGCCCAAGCGTAGACAGGAACTCTCGCGGTGACCCAGGCATGACACTCGACATCACTCAGTTCTATCAGACCTTCTTCGACGAAGCGGACGAACTGCTCGCGCAGATGGAGCAGTTGCTGCTCAATCTGGACATCGCCCATCCGGACCCCGAAGACCTCGCGGCAATTTTCCGCGCGGCGCATTCGATCAAGGGCGGTGCGGCGACGTTCGGCTTTACCGCGCTGACGGAAACGACTCACATTCTCGAATCGCTGCTCGACCGCGCGCGCAATAACGAACTCGTGCTGCGCAAGGACATGATCGATACGTTCCTCGAAACAAAGGACGTGTTGTCGGGTCAGCTCGCCGACTACCGTGCGAGCGCCGAGCCGGATACGGCTGTTGCCAAGGCGATCTGCGCGAAGCTCGAACAGTTGCACGCCGAAAGCCGCCTGGGCGCCGAAGCGGCCGCGGCGCCGGCAGCCGCCGCACCGGTGGCAGCCACAGCACCAGTAGAAGCACTAGTAGCAGAAACAGCAGGGCAAGGCGGTACCCCGCCCGAGCACGTCGTCGAACAGGCCGTGCAGGCGGCGGGTGAATGGACTGACGGCGAACCGGCACAGACCGGACAAGCCGCGGGCGCCGGCGATGCAGCCGGCCCCCATCTGAAAATTACGCTACGGGGCGTAGGTGAGAAGGACCAGGAACTGCTGTCCGAAGAGCTCGGCAACCTGGGGAACATTGTTGGGCAGGTCAAGAGCGGCGGCGATCTGACGCTGTGGCTCCAGACCGATGTGACCTCCGACGACATCATCGCCGTGTGCTGTTTCGTGATCGACGAAAGTCAGATCGCGATCGGCCGCGGCACCGCACCGGCGGACGAGACGCAGCAAGGCGAACCTGGAACGCCCGACGCTGCCGATTCGGCCCCGGCGCAAGCAGCACAAACGGCACACGCTCACCAGGCGGAGCAGGCAGCATCGTCGGCACCGGCGGCCCACACCGCTGCGCCCGCTCAAGCCGCCGCCACGCACGGACTGTTCAATGCCCCGGCGTCGACAGCGACTACGCCGGCGCCTGCCGCGGCTGCACCCGCAGCAGCGACCAGCGCACCGGCGGCAAGCGTGGCAGCAACTGCGACGGCGACCGCCGAACAGGATCGCAAGGCGGCACGGCCGGCCGCGGCAGCAGGTGGCGCGGAAGGCAGCTCGATTCGCGTCGGCGTCGAAAAGGTCGATCAGCTGATCAACCTGGTCGGCGAACTGGTGATCACGCAGGCGATGTTGGCCGAAACCACCAGCACGTTCGATCCGGCGCTGCACGACCGGCTGTTCAACGGCATGGCGCAGCTCGAGCGCAATGCGCGCGATCTGCAGGAAGCGGTGATGTCGATCCGCATGATGCCGATGGACTACGTGTTCAGCCGCTTCCCGCGTCTCGTACGCGATCTGGCGGCGAAACTCGGCAAGGAAGTGGAACTCGTCACCTTCGGTCAGGCGACTGAACTCGACAAGAGCCTCATTGAACGGATCATCGATCCGTTGACTCACCTCGTGCGCAACAGTCTCGACCACGGTATTGAAACCGTGGAAGCGCGGCGTGCGGCGGGTAAGGATTCGACCGGCCAGCTGGTGCTGTCGGCGGCTCACCATGGCGGCAACATCGTCATCGAAGTGAGCGACGACGGCGCCGGTTTGCGCCGCGACAAGATTCTCGCGAAGGCCGCCAAGCAGGGCATGCAGGTCAGCGAATCGATGTCCGACGAAGAAGTCTGGAACCTGATTTTCCTGCCGGGCTTCTCGACGGCGGAGCAGGTCACGGACGTCTCGGGCCGTGGCGTCGGCATGGACGTGGTGAAGCGCAACATCCAGTCGATGGGTGGTCACGTGGAAATCACTTCGCATGCCGGCAAGGGCAGCACCACGCGCATCGTTCTGCCGCTCACGCTGGCGATTCTCGACGGCATGTCGGTCAAGGTCGGCAACGAGATTTTCATTCTGCCGCTGAACTTCGTGATGGAGTCGCTGCAACCGCGCGCCGAGGACATCTACACGGTGGCCAACGGCGAACGCGTGGTACGCGTACGCGGTGAATATCTGCCGCTCGTCGCGTTGCACGAAGTGTTCAACGTCGACGATGCCAAGCAGGAACCGACGCAAGGCATCGTCACCATTATGCAAACCGAAGGGCGCCGCTTTGCGATGCTGATCGACGAGCTGGTGGGGCAGCAGCAGGTGGTCGTGAAGAATCTGGAAACGAA
Organism: Paraburkholderia sp. SEWSISQ10-3 4; assembly: GCF_030464785.1. Taxonomy (NCBI): domain Bacteria; kingdom Pseudomonadati; phylum Pseudomonadota; class Betaproteobacteria; order Burkholderiales; family Burkholderiaceae; genus Paraburkholderia; species Paraburkholderia sp. SEWSISQ10-3 4. The sequence goes on along the minus strand of NZ_JALPRI010000021.1, from coordinate 37,744 downwards.
TTACCGCAAGGTGCACGGCATTTCCGCCGCAACCATTCTCGGCGACGGCAGTGTCGCGCTGATCGTGGACGTGGCGGCGCTGAACCGGGAAACGCGCCATGCGCACGGCGCGATGAGCCTCGCATGACATCCGCAACACTCACTCAACTTATTTCATCCCAACCGTTTGGGGGCTAACGTGGCAGAAGTTCAATCCATCAATTCGAGCGTCGCGAACGCGACGAATGGTCGCCGCGACGCGCAGCAGGCAGACGCCGGCGGTCAGGAATTCCTCGTCTTCACGCTCGGCGCCGAAGAGTACGGCATCGACATTCTCAAGGTGCAGGAAATCCGCGGCTACGACAACGTGACGCGTATCGCCAATGCGCCGGAGTTCATCAAAGGCGTGATCAATCTGCGCGGCATCATCGTGCCGATCGTGGACATGCGCATCAAGTTTCATCTGGGCCGCGTCGAGTACGACCACCAGACGGTGGTGATCATCCTGAACGTCGCGCATCGCGTGGTCGGGATGGTGGTGGACGGCGTGTCGGACGTGCTCACGCTCGCCACCGACCAGATCATGCCGGCGCCGGAATTCGGCGCGACGCTGACGACCGAGTACCTGACGGGCCTCGGCACCGTCGACGGCCGCATGCTGATCCTGATGGACATTGAGAAGCTGATGACCAGCCGCGAAATGGCGCTGATCGAAACGCTCAGCGCGTAAGTATGACTACGCGCCAGTAAGAAAGACTGATCGAAGAGGGAGCATCAAGATGCTGAGCAGGTGGTCGATTCGCACATCGCTGACGATGGTGGGGGTCATTCTGGTTGCGCTGACCGTCGTGGTTGGCGCGCTTGGTCTGACCGCGCTGAACGGCGCGAGCCAGTCGCTCGACCGTATCGCGCGCGGCGATCTGGTCGCCATTCACGCGCTCGACGATGCTTCGGCGTATCTGTTGCGGTCGCGCGTGTCGCTGGATCGTTTCAATTCGTTGAGCGCTGCCGGCGACACGGAGCAGGCCAAGAAGGTTCTCGACCGCGCACAGGAGCTGTACGGCAAGAGCAACCAGAACTGGCAGACCTATCTCGACACGCCGAAGAGCGGCGTCGATCAGGCGCAACTGGACGAACTGGTGGCCCGTCGCACGACCCTGATGCGCGACGGCATGGAGCCTGAATTCGCCGCACTGCGGGCGAACGATCTGGCTGCCTATCACGCCATCGCCGATACGAAGATCAGCCCGTGGTTCGTTGCCTACGACAACGCCGCGTCCGCTGTTATCAAGTCGCTGCAGCAGCTCGCAACGGATCAGCAATCGAGCGCGCAATCGAACATTTCGTTGATGACCTCGCTGATCATCGGCGTCACCGTGATCGCGCTGCTGCTGGTATTGGGTATCCGCTTTGCGCTGCGAGGCCTGATCGTGCAGCCGCTGAACGATGCCACGGCGTGCTTCGAACGGATCGCTTCGGGCGATCTGTCCGAGCAGATCAACGTGTTCAGCCGTAACGAAATCGGTCGCCTGTTCGCCGCCATCAAGCGCATGCAGGAAAGCATGGCGACGATGGTGACGGCGGTTCACAGCAGCACCGAATCGATCGACACCGGCGCGCGCGAAATCGCCATGGGCAACACCGATCTCTCGCAACGCACCGAACAGCAGGCCGCGTCGCTTCAGGAAACCGCCTCGAGCATGGAGCAGCTGACCGGCACGGTGCGCCAGAACGCCGAGAACGCGCGCCAGGCGAGCCAGTTGGCCGTCAACGCGTCGGATATCGCGACACGCGGCGGCGACGTGGTGAGCCAGGTCGTCACGACGATGCAGGACATCGCGACCAGTTCGAACAAGGTCGTCGACATCATCGGCGTGATCGAAGGGATTGCCTTCCAGACCAACATTCTCGCGCTGAACGCGGCGGTCGAAGCCGCGCGGGCAGGCGAACAGGGCCGCGGTTTTGCAGTGGTCGCAGGCGAAGTGCGCAGCCTCGCGCAGCGCAGCGCCAGCGCCGCGAAGGAAATCAAGGAACTGATCGGCGACTCGGTCGACAAGGTGCAAAGCGGCTCGGCGCTGGTCGGCCGCGCGGGCACCACGATGGACGAGATCGTGCAGGCGGTGCGCCGCGTGACCGACATCATGGGCGAAATCAGCGCGGCTTCCGAAGAGCAGTCGGGCGGTATCGAACAGGTGAATCGCGCGGTTGTGCAGATGGACGAAGTCACGCAGCAGAACGCCGCGCTGGTCGAGCAGGCAGCGGCTGCGGCTGCGTCGCTCGAAGACCAGACGCGACAACTGCAAGCGGTGGTGAACGGCTGGAAAGTAGCCGGCGGCCAGACGCGCAGTGTCGCAACGGCAGCTGTAGCTGCAGCGCGTCCGCAAGCGGCGGCACGTTCGAACGGCAGCAAGAGCGCCAGCCAGCACGTGCAGTCCGCAAAGTCCGCGCCGCAGGCAACCGCACATGCAGCAGCGCATCCGGCAGCAGGCAAGGCAGCAAGTACGGCAAGCGCAGCAAAGGCGGCAACGCCGGCTTCGTCCACCCACGGTGCCGACACCACGCGCGTCGAACCGGCTCTCAAACCGAAGACGGCCCGCGCCGCATCCGACTCCGCAGCACGTCCGGCCGTAGCAAGCGCCGCGTCGGCAGGATCGGACGCGGACTGGGAAACGTTCTAGGAAGTGGCACAGAGACATGCGGTCATTCGGCATCTCGCTCCATGACGGGCGAATCATCGAAGCACGCTTACAAGGCGTGTCGCGGGCCGATCGCGTGTTGGCAGAACTCGCGGGTGGGCGCGACCCCGCGAACACAACCCCTTTCGCCAGAAGCAATTCGGTTGGCGAAAAGCGGGATGGCTCGTATTGCAGGCAGGGACTCTCATAATGGCAACGCGCGAACAGCAACCTCCGCAACCGGCGCGCCCCGCCCGGGCGGAACCGGCTAGAGCCGGCGAGCAAGGACGGGATTTCGAATTCACGTCGGCGGATTTCGCTCGCATTCGCGATCTGATTCATCGCAGCGCGGGCATTTCCCTGTCGGATCACAAGCGCGATATGGCGTACAGCCGTCTGGCGCGCCGCTTGCGTTCCCGTGGCCTCGAGACCTTCAAGCAGTACCTCGATCTGCTCGAAGCGGAAAACGATCCGGCCGAGTGGGAAGCGTTCACCAATGCGCTGACCACCAACCTGACCGCGTTCTTCCGCGAAGCTCATCATTTTCCGATCCTGGCCGAGTTCGTGCCGCGCCGCGCGCAGCCGGTTTCCGTGTGGTGCTCGGCGGCCTCGACCGGTGAGGAACCGTATTCGATCGCGATGACGCTGATCGAAGCGCTCGGCGACAGCGGTGCGCGTCAGGCCACCGTGCTCGCCACCGACATCGACACGCAGGTGCTGGCGAAAGCCGAAGCCGGCATGTATCAGTTCGACCAGGTGAAGCACCTGTCGCCCGAGCGGCTCAAGCGCTTCTTCCTGAAGGGCACCGGCGCGCACGCCGGCATGGTCAAGGTGCGCCCTGAAGTGCGCGCGATGGTGCGCTTCGAACAGCTGAATCTGACCGACCGCGATTACCAGTTGCGCTCGCAGTTCGACGCGATCTTCTGCCGCAACGTGATGATCTATTTCGACAAGCCGACGCAGGGGCAGGTGCTGGCGCGCTTCGAGCCGCTGATGAAATCGGGTGGTTTGCTGTTTGCCGGCCACTCGGAAAACTTCACCTATGTGACGCAGGCGTTCAAGCTGCGTGGTCAGACCGTCTATGAACTGACGCGCGATGCAGGCGCCGCACGCACGCCGGCACGCGCCACGAGCCATGCCGGCAGCGCAACGACGAGCGGGGTGACCGCATGAGCAGCAGCTTGCCGATCGCCTCCAATCTGTACTTCGACAACCACTTCCAGCGCCCCGGCGTGAAGCTGTTGCCGAACGAGTTTTACACCACGAGCGAAGACATGGTGCTCGTCACCGTGCTCGGTTCGTGTGTCGCGGCCTGCATTCAGGACCGCACGGCCGGCATTGGCGGCATGAATCACTTCATGCTGCCCGACGACGGCGCGGACGCCGGCCAGCCCGCATCGGATTCGATGCGCTATGGCGCGTACGCCATGGAAGTGCTGATCAACGAACTGATCAAGGCCGGCGGCCGGCGCGAACGCTTCGAAGCCAAGGTGTTCGGCGGCGGCGCGGTACTGGCCGGCATGACGACGATGAATATCGGCGATCGCAATTCGGAATTCGTGCGCCGCTATCTGGCGCTCGAAAAGATCCGCATCGTCGCAGAGGATTTGCAGGGCAACCATCCGCGCAAGGTCGCTTTCATGCCGCGCACCGGCCAGGTGATGGTCAAGAAGTTGCGCCTGCAGCAGGAAGCGGGCGTGGCGGAGCGCGAGCAGGCGCTCGTGCGGCAAAGCGCCGAAGCGCGTGCCGAGCGGCTCGCGGCGGCACGCAAACGGGTCGAGTTGTTCTCGACGCCGGCCGCCACGCGGCCCAGGATCGAACTGTTCGGCGCGGCAGGCGGCAGTGCGGGCGCGGGCGCAACGAAGCCGCGTATCGAACTGTTCGGCGCAAGCCCGCGCCCGATTAATTCAAACAACGCCAGAACTACAGAGGAGGCGTGAGCGCTGTGCAAAAGATCAAAGTACTGTGCGTCGACGATTCGGCGCTGATCCGCAGCCTGATGACGGAAATCATCAACGGCCAGCCGGACATGACTGTCGTGGCGACCGCACCTGATCCGCTGGTCGCGCGCGATCTCATCAAGCAGCACAACCCGGACGTGCTGACGCTCGACGTCGAAATGCCGCGCATGGACGGTCTCGATTTCCTCGAGAAGCTGATGCGTCTGCGGCCGATGCCGGTCGTGATGGTGTCGTCACTGACCGAGCGTGGCAATGAAATCACGCTGCGCGCGCTGGAACTGGGTGCAGTCGACTTCGTCACCAAGCCGAAGGTCGGCATTCGCGACGGCATGCTCGACTACTCGGAAAAGCTCGCCGACAAGATTCGCGCCGCGGCCCGCGCACGGGTGCGCCAGGCCGCGCCGGTGCAGCACGCGGCCACGCATGCCGCGCATGCGCCTGCTGCCGCCGCGCCGCTCTTCAACAATCCGCTGCTCAGTACCGAGAAGCTGATTATTGTCGGCGCGTCGACGGGCGGCACTGAAGCGATCCGCGAAGTGCTGGTTCCGCTGCCGCCGGATGCGCCTGCCGTGCTGATCGCGCAGCATATGCCGCCGGGTTTCACAAAATCTTTTGCACAACGCCTTAATGGTTTGTGCCGGATTACCGTTAAAGAGGCAGAGCACGGTGAACGCGTGCTGCCGGGACATGCGTATATCGCGCCCGGCCACGCTCACCTGTTGCTGGCTCGCAGCGGCGCGAACTATATTGCGCACCTGTCGGACGAACCGCCGGTGAACCGGCACCGTCCGTCGGTTGATGTGCTGTTCCGTTCGGCCGCGCAGCATGCAGGCAAGAATGCGGTAGGCGTGATCCTGACCGGAATGGGGCGCGATGGCGCCGCCGGACTACTGGACATGAAAAAAGCGGGGGCGTATACCCTTGCACAGGACGAAGCGAGCTGTATCGTATTCGGCATGCCGCGCGAAGCCATTGCGCTCGGCGCCGCGGACGAAATTGCTTCGCTGCCGGAAATGAGCCGACGTGTGATGGCGCGTCTGTCGTCAATGGGCGACCGCGTACAGCGGGTATGATGCGCGGGCCTGACGGCGAGCGCCAGGCATGGGCCGGAGTAAGTCACTCCGGTCAATACGCATCGGAATGAACTGGCGGTCATGCGCCGCATCATGGATCAAGCAAAGGGAATGAAATGGATAAGGGAATGAAGATTCTGGTGGTTGACGACTTTCCGACGATGCGCCGGATTGTTCGCAACCTGCTCAAGGAGCTCGGCTACTCGAACGTCGACGAAGCGGAAGACGGTCAGGCCGGCCTCGCGCGTTTGCGCAGCGGTGCGTATGACTTCGTGATTTCCGACTGGAACATGCCGAACCTCGACGGTCTGGCCATGCTCAAGGAAATCCGCGCCGACGCCCACCTGACGCATCTGCCGGTGCTGATGGTGACGGCCGAGTCGAAGAAGGAAAACATCATCGCGGCGGCTCAGGCCGGCGCGAGCGGTTATGTCGTCAAGCCGTTCACGGCCGCGACGCTCGACGAGAAGCTCAACAAGATTCTCGAGAAGATGGCGAAAGCCGGGAGCTGATGTGACTCTGCCGACCAACGCGCAAGGTGCCGAAGCGGCGGCCGAGAGCGGCGACCTCGCGTCTGACCGCATCCTCGCCCGTATCGGACAACTGACGCGCACGCTGCGTGACTCGATGCGTGAGCTCGGGATCGACAAGCATGTCGAGCGTGCGGCTGAAGCCGTGCCCGATGCTCGCGACCGTCTCAAGTACATCGCGAACATGACCGAGCAGGCCGCCGAGCGCGTGCTGTCATCGATCGACGTCGCCAAGCCGATCCAGGAACAACTGCAGAAAGACGCCGGCGAACTCGACGCGCGCTGGGAGCAGTGGTACGCGGCGCCGATCGAGCGCGAGGAAGTGCGCGCGCTGATGAACGACACGCGCACCTTTCTGCGCGGCGTGCCCGAGGCGACCACCGCGACCAATTCGCAGCTGATGGAGATCATGCTGGCGCAGGACTTCCAGGATCTGACCGGACAGGTCATCAAGAAGATCACGGATGTCGTGTACCTGATCGAGCAGCAGCTGCTCGGCGTGCTGGTCGAGAACATCGCGCTCGAGCGGCGTGAGCAGTTCGCGGCGAATGCGGCGGCGCTGGCGGCTGAGCCGTCGTCCACCGGCAGCCCCGAACATCTGCTGAACGGTCCGCAGATCAATCCGGAAGGCAAGACGGACGTGGTGCAGGATCAGTCGCAGGTCGACGATCTGCTGGCGAGCCTCGGCTTCTGACCTGCCGGCGCACCCTCACGGGTGCGAGGCAGGATCGCCGGATCGCCGCAACGGCATAGATGGCAGCCCACGCTTCGGCGTGCGCCTGCTGTCTGCCGACACAAACCACAGGCATACTACGGACTCAAGCAGCGGCATGGCATTCCGGTGAGAGACAGTCACCGGTCGGTGGCACCGTGAGGCATCCCTCCAGAGTGCGACCGCAGCGGTGCCGTATGATCTGCATACATGCGGCCGGTTCGCACGAGGTGCGAGCCGAGCAGCAGCAGCTCGGGAGGAGCCTTGTCATGTGGAGTCGCGTACGCCGCGCCGGGTTCGTTATGGCGCTTGCATTACCCTGTTCGTTGTCAGCCGTGCAGTCCGCGTATGCGGGCTTGGGCGGCACCCCGATGACACCGCCTACGGATGCGTCGGTTTCTTCCCGCACCGTGCAGCCCGGCACCAGTTCGGCAACGGCGGCCCAAAGCGTGATGCGTTCTGCATCAAACGCTGCTTCTTCCACCTCGGCTTCGGCGTCCTACACCGTGCGTGAAACCACGCTCGGCAACGGCACGGTGGTGCGCGAATACCTCGCCGCGGACGGTTCGGTCTTCGGCATCGCGTGGCATGGTCCGCAAATGCCGGATCTGAACGATCTGCTCGGCAGCTATTTCCCGCAGTACGTCGCCGGTGTAAAGGCCGTGCGCGCGGCGCGCGGAGGCGCTCGTGGCCCCGTTGCGGTCGATCAGAGCAACCTCGTGGTCCGCTCCGGCGGCCACATGGGCGGGTTCAACGGTCAGGCCTGGTTGCCGCTGGCGTTGCCGGCCGGCGTCAGCGGTTCCGACATCCAGTAAGGGCGAGGACGAACGATGCGAACCATGCAAAGTGCTGTGAAGCTCAGGGGCTGGGTGCAGGCCGTCGTGGCCGTGGCGTTGGTGTCGGTGATTGCCGCCTGCGGTGGCGGTGGTGGCGGCGACAGCTCCAGTTCCAGCAACAGTTCGTCGACCACGCTGAACGGCGGCTCGCTGCCGGCCAGCCCGACCCAGCAACCAATCGCCGCGACGGCGGCGAACACCGTGGCGATCACGGTCGGGCGGGGTGTGAATGGTGTCATCAATATTCCGACGGTTAGCGTGACCGTATGCCCGCCGGGTACGACATCCAACTGTCAGACCATCAACAACATCCAGGTCGATACGGGTTCGTTCGGGCTGCGTCTGGTCAGCTCGGTGCTGAATAGTTCGTTGCTCAATGGTGGGTTGCCGATCAGTACCCTCGCCAGCGGCGCGCAACTCGCCGAGTGCGCGACTTTCGCCGACGGCTTCACATGGGGCACCGTGCGCACCGCGACCATACAGATCGGCGGCGAAACGACAGCCTCGCCCATCCCGATACAGATCATTGGTGATTCGGCGGCCGGCGCAGCGCCCAGCGGCTGCGGCAGCGGCTCGGCGGAAAACACGGCCACCGATCTCGGCGCCAACGGCATTCTCGGCATCGGCACGGCGCCCACCGATTGTGGCGCAACCTGTTCGACTCCGTCGACGGCCACCAACTACAGCAATTATTTCACGTGTGGCACCTCCTGCGCCCGTGCGACGGTGCCGCTCAGCCAGCAAGTCGCCAATCCGGTCGCCAAGTTCACGGCCGACAATAACGGCGTGATCGTGCAGATGCCTCCGGTGTCGAATACCGGTGCTGCGTCGGCCACCGGCACGCTGGTGTTCGGGATCGGCACGCAGTCGAACAATGCGCTGGCGGCTACGCAGACTTTCACGACCGATGCCTTCGGCAACATGAACAATAGCGTCTTTAACGGCACGACCGTGCAGGCGTTCTTCGATTCGGGGTCGAACGCGTACTTCTTCGCCGACAGCTCGCTCGCGCAGTGCGGCAGTAATTTCGCCGGGTTCTATTGCCCTTCGTCCGCGCAAACCCGGTCGATCACGCTGGGCGGCCTGAGCAGCACGAGAGCGAGCGCCAGCATCGGCATCCTGAGCGCGTCGACGCTGTTCAGCAACACCAGCAACTATGCGTTCAACGATCTGGCCGGGCAGATTGGCGGCAACAGCAGCTTCGATCTCGGTTTGCCGTTCTTTTATGGCCGCTACATGTACTACGGCTTCGCGACCAGCACTCAGGCGCCTTACGTCGGCTTCTAAGGGCCATGTTCTACGCATAAGAACCGGCTGGACACCCGCGCGAAACGCCGCGGGTGTCCGCTAGCCGCAGTTGCAACTGCACCCGCAGCCGGCGCTGCTTGCCGGCTGTTCCATCCCTCGAAATACCCCCCTTTCTCCGCCCTTATCCGCCGATCGTCGCTTGCGTCGAGCGGGAATAATCGCTCTCACTGGAAAGAGGCGCCGTGCCTCAGCCGACTGGAGAGCGTTTGTGGCAGAGGATAGCGACCTCGAAAAAACCGAATCAGCCACTCCCCGGCGCCTGCAGAAGGCGCGCGAGGAAGGGCAGATCGTGCGTTCGCGGGAGCTGTCGACGTTTGCGCTGCTGGCAGCGGGATTCTTCGGCGTTTGGGGCATGTCCGACAGCATCGGCGAGCATTTGCAGGGCATGCTGCGGGCGTCCTTCACGTTCGACCACGCCACCGTGTTCGAAACCCGCCGCATGCTGATCGGCGCGGGCGCCGCGGGCCGCGAGGGCCTGTATGCGCTGCTGCCGGTTCTGGCCTTCACCGGCGCTGCCGCCTTGCTCGCGCCGATGGCGCTGGGCGGCTGGCAGTTGTCTTCGAAAGGCCTCGAGCCCAAGTTCAACCGGCTCAATCCGATCGAAGGGCTCGGCAAAATATTCTCGATCAACGGACCGGTTCAGCTCGGCCTGTCGCTCGCGAAGACGCTGGTGGTGGGCTGCATCGGCGGCTCGGCGATCTGGAATCGCCGCGAGGAAATTCTCGCGCTGGCAACCCAGCCGCTGCATCTCGCGCTCGCCAACACCGTGCATCTGATCGCGGTGTGCTGCGGCATGACGGTCGCGGGCATGTTCGTCGTGGCCGCATTGGATGTGCCGTATCAACTCTGGCAGTTCCACAAGAAATTGCGCATGACGAAGGAAGAAGTGAAGCGCGAACACCGCGAAAGCGAAGGCGATCCGCACGTCAAAGGCCGGATTCGCCAGCAACAGCGCGCCATTGCCCGTCGCCGCATGATGACCCAGGTGCCCAAGGCCGACGTGGTGGTGACCAACCCGACGCACTTCGCCGTCGCGCTGCAGTACACCGACGGCGAGATGCGCGCGCCGAAGGTGGTCGCCAAGGGCGTGAACCTGGTGGCCGCGCGGATCCGCGAAATCGCCGCCGAAAACAACGTGCCGCTGCTGGAAGCGCCGCCGCTCGCACGTGCGCTGTATCACAACGTCGAACTGAACCGTGAGATTCCCGGCCCGCTGTATGGCGCGGTCGCCGAGGTGCTTGCGTGGGTGTATCAGTTGCGGCGTTTCAACACCGAAGGCGGCGTCGCGCCGGTCGCACCGACCGAGTTCGACGTGCCGGCGGACCTCGACAAGGGCGGCGTGCCGGACGATGAAGCCGAGCAGGAAGCCGCCGACGTACTTAACCCGACTAACGACGACGCTTCAGGAGCCTCCGCATGAACGCTCGCGCCGGATTCCTGTCCCGACGGCCGGATGCATTGAGCGGCACCAATTTGCGCGCCCTCGCCGGGCCGGTGCTGATCTGCATGATCCTCGGCATGATGATTCTGCCGTTGCCGCCGTTTCTGCTGGATCTGCTGTTCACCTTCAATATCGCGCTTTCCGTGATGGTGCTGCTCGTCAGCATGTACACGATGAAGCCGCTCGACTTCGCCGCTTTCCCAAGCGTGCTGCTGTTCTCGACCTTGCTGCGCCTGTCGCTGAACGTGGCCTCCACCCGCGTCGTGCTGCTCGAAGGCCATACCGGCCCGGACGCGGCGGGCCAGGTGATCGAGTCGTTCGGCCACTTCCTCGTGGGCGGCAACTTCGCGGTCGGTATCGTCGTCTTCGTCATTTTGATGGTCATCAACTTCATGGTGATCACCAAGGGCGCGGGGCGGATCGCGGAAGTGTCCGCGCGCTTCACGCTCGACGCGATGCCCGGCAAGCAGATGGCGATCGACGCCGACTTGAACGCCGGCCTCATTAACGAAGATCAAGCCCGCAAGCGCCGTCTGGAAGTCTCTCAGGAAGCCGAGTTCTACGGTTCGATGGACGGCGCCAGCAAGTTTGTGCGCGGCGATGCGATTGCCGGCCTGCTGATCATGGTGATCAACATCGTCGGCGGCCTGATCGTCGGGATGGTGCAGCACGGCATGGACTTCGCGTCGGCAGGCAAGACCTACACGCTGCTGACGATCGGTGACGGCCTTGTCGCACAGATCCCGTCGCTGGTGATTTCGACCGCGGCCGGTGTGATCGTCTCGCGCGTCGCGACCAACGAAGACATCGGCACGCAACTGACCGGCCAGCTCTTCACGAACCCGCGCGTGCTGGTGATCACGGGCTGCATTCTGGTGTTGATGGGCCTGATTCCGGGCATGCCGCACTTCGCGTTTCTGGTTCTCGGCGGTGGCCTGATCCAGCTCGGCCGCACGATGAAAAAGCGCAGCGAAGCGCGCAAGAACACCGCAACGCTGGTCGATGTCGCACCGGCTACACTCGCGCCGGTCGAGAATACCGAAGCCAGTTGGGACGACGTGACGATGATCGACACGCTCGGTCTCGAAGTCGGCTACCGGCTGATTCCGCTCGTCGACAAGAACTCGGACGGCGAACTGCTCAAACGGATCAAGAGCATTCGCAAGAAGTTCGCGCAGGAGATCGGCTTCCTGCCGCCGGTGATCCATATTCGCGACAACCTCGAATTGCGGCCGAACGGCTACCGGATTGCGCTGAAGGGCGTCGAGGTGGGCGTCGGCGAAGCGTATCCGGGGCAGTGGCTGGCGATTAACCCGGGGCAGGTGTCCGCCGCGCTGCCGGGCACGCCGACGCAGGACCCGGCGTTCGGTCTGCCGGCCATCTGGATCGATACGAATCTGCGCGAACAGGCGCAGGTGTACGGCTACACGGTGGTCGATTCGAGCACGGTGGTGGCCACGCACCTGAATCACCTGGTGGTCACGCATGCGTCCGAACTGCTCGGTCGCCGCGAAGTGCAGGCGTTGCTGGAGCGGATGCAGAAGGACACGCCGTCGCTCGTCGACGATCTGGTACCGAAGTCGCTGCCGCTCACCACGCTGCAAAAGGTGCTGCAAAACCTGCTGGAAGAAGGCGTGCCGATCCGCGACCTGCGCACGATTCTCGAAGCCCTGTCCGAACACACGCCGAAGGTCACCGACGCGCACGATCTCACCGCCGCCGTGCGCCTCGCGCTGGGCCGTGCGATTACGCAGCAGTGGTTCCCGGGTGTAGGCGACATGCAGGTGATGGGCCTCGACTCGAATCTGGAGCGAGTGTTGTCGCAGGCGCTTTCCACAGGCGCCAATCCGGGCCTCGAACCGGGTCTCGCGCATACGCTGCTGAACGAAACGCAGAAGGCAATGACGCGTCAGCAGAACCTCGGGCTCTCGCCGGTGCTGCTGGTGCAGCATGCGCTACGGCCGATGCTCGCGCGCTTCCTGCGCCGCAGCCTGCCGCAGTTGAAGGTGCTGTCTTATGCCGAAGTGCCGGATACGCGCAATATCAAGGTGGTGAATCTGATCGGGGCGCATGGCTAAACCCCGTGCGGCTAAGCCTGGCAGGTAGCCGCAGCCGTTCCAGACCGATGGTTTCCGCCGGCGCTCCTCGAGCGCCGGTTTTCATTTCCGCGCCTAACTTTTCGCCCCGCAGGCGACCGGCGGAGGTCATGCTGTGTCGGCGAAAGCGCCGCCGTACACCGCCGGAGAGCCTGTTTCAAACCGCCGCGCGTGTGAATTGAGGTGCGTTTCCATCGCCCGAATTGCCCGCCTTTAACGGTCTTTATCCATCGATCGTCACTCGACGGGTTTCGCAATAATGATCTCAATGGGAAGCGGTATGTTGCCAATCCGTTAGTCAGTAAGTCCGTATACCTCATCGGGGGTCCAGCTTGAACATTCGTAAATTTGTCGGTGCTACCAGTCGCGATGCTCTGCGTCTCGTGCGCGAAGCCTTGGGCCCGGATGCCGTCGTTTTGTCCAACCGCACGATGGAAGACGGCAGCGTCGAGATCGTCGCCCTGGCAGATAGCGACCTCGCCGCCATTACGCCGAAAGCGCCGCGCGGTAGCGCAGGCGCACCGCTGGCCACGCCGATGAATGTCATGGCCGGACAACAGCCCGCGCTCGCCGCACCGCGCGCCAATCCGATGATGCAGGCGAATCCGTATGCGAGCGGCATGCCCGATGTGTTCTCGTCGGTGTTCGGCGCAAGCCCGGAAGCGGGCGCTGAGAATGTGACGCCGAACGTCGTTAGCACCGTCGGCACTGCTTCGGGGGCAACTGCGAAGTCCGCCACCGTCCCCGCCGCGCCGAAGGCCACGTTGCCGAACGCGCCCAAAGCGGCGCTGGCCGCACCCGCTGCCGCGTCGCTGCCGCAAGCGGTCAACACCGAGCAACCGAGCGCCCGCGCCGCTGCAACGCGTCTCAGCGAAGACATCCGCGCGGATCTGCTCAAAGCCGCCGAAGCGCAAGCGCCGCGCACGATGGCCGAATCGAACCCCTGGCTGATCGACCACGCTCGCCGCATCGCCGCCGAACAGCAACCGCAAGGCGCGTACAGCGCGCGCCCCGCCGCGATGACACCCGCTGCTGCCATGGCCAAGGGCCTCGGCGCCGCAGTGGAAGCCGGCCAACAGGCCTCGAAACCCGCCGCGCAGCAAGTCACCGATACGCCCGAATGGGCGCGTGAAGGCGCGCAACTCGCCGCGCGCCGCGCCGCTCAGAAAGTGGCCGCATCGATGCCTGCCACCGACGACGCCCGCTCGCCCGCTTCGGTCGCCGAAGCGATCAAGACGCGCATGGAGCAGGTCGTCAACGACACCGTGATGAGCGAGCTGTCGTCGATGCGCGGGATGATGGAAGAACACTTCGCCGGCCTCCTGTGGGGCGATCGTCAGCGCCGCAGCCCGGCGCGCGCCGCGCTCACCAAGCACCTGTTCGCCGCCGGTTTCTCCGCGCAGCTCGTGCAGATGATGGTCGACAACCTGCCCGACGACGTCGACAACATGGAAGGTGGCATGGAGTGGGTACGTTCGGTGCTCGAATCGAACCTGCCGGTGATGGAAGACGAAGACGCGCTGATGGAGCGCGGCGGCGTGTTCGCGCTGATGGGCCCGACGGGCGTCGGCAAGACCACGACCACCGCCAAGCTCGCCGCGCGCTGCGTGATGCGCTTCGGCGCCAGCAAGGTGGCGCTCCTCACCACCGACAGCTACCGGATCGGCGGCCACGAACAACTGCGCATCTTCGGCAAGATTCTCGGCGTCTCGGTTCACGCGGTGAAAGACGGCGGTGATCTGCAACTCGCGCTCTCCGAATTGCGCAACAAACACATCGTGCTGATCGACACGATCGGCATGAGCCAGCGCGACCGCCTGGTCTCCGACCAGATCGCGATGCTGTGCCGCGCCGGTCAGCCGGTGCAGCGTCTCCTGCTGCTGAACGCGACGAGCCACGGCGATACGCTGAACGAAGTCGTGCAGGCCTATCAGCGCGCACCGGATCAACAGCCGCTCGCCGGCTGCATCCTGACCAAGCTCGACGAAGCCACCAATCTGGGCGGCGTGCTCGATACGGTGATCCGCTACAAGCTGCCGGTGCACTACGTGTCGACCGGTCAAAAGGTGCCTGAAAATCTGTACGTCGCAACGAAGAAATTCCTGATCAAGAGTACGTTCTGCATCCCGCGCGACAACTCCCCATTCGTGCCGCACGACGACGACATTCCGGCGTTGCTGTCCGCGCTGTCGGCGCGTTCGACGGCCGAACTGCACGAGGTTCGCTTTGGATAAGTTCATGTCGGATCAGGCAGAAGGACTGCGGCGGTTGTTGGCCCGTAGCGGCTCGCGCGTGATTGCGGTGACGGGCGGCTCGGCCAACGTCGGCTGTACGACGACGGTAGTGAACCTCGCCGCGGCGCTCGCGCAGCAAGGCAAGGACGTGCTGGTGATCGACGAGTGCCTCGGCGAGAAATCGGTGAGCGCGATGCTCGGCGGCGTGCGCGGCGCAGGCAATTTTGCGGCGGTGATGCGCGGCGAGATGACGCTCGACGATGCCGCCGCGCGCCACGCGCTGGGCTTCTCCGTGCTGGCCGCCTCGCGCAACAACCGCGAAGGCCGCACTGCCGCGCAATTCGACGTGCTGCTGCGCGGTTCCGCCGACATCGTGCTGATCGATGCGCAACTCGACGAACACGGCCACCTGTCGCCGCTCGCGATGCAGGCGCACGACCTGATGATCGTAACAAGGGTGGCCGCGCAAGCGATCACCGAGGCGTACGCGTGCATGAAGCGTCTGCATTACGCGCACGCCACCGCGCAGTTTCGCGTGCTGGTGAACCACGTGCAGAGCGTGGAAGACGCGCACACCGCCTTTGTTAACCTGGCCGGCGTGGCGGGACGCTACCTGACGGTGGCGCTGGAAGACGCCGGTTGCATTGCCGCCGATGTGCGGATGGCGCGAGCCCTGGAGTTGTCGCGGTGTGTCGTCGATGCGTTCCCATCGACACCGGCCGCGCGCGACTTCCGGCACCTTGCCGCCGAATTGCAGTACTGGCCGATGCGGCCAGCGATGTCGTCGCAAGCGCCGTGGATGGCGCCTGCGACAGTTACAGCGGCGCAACACGCCGACCAACCGTCTGCGCAGCACGCCTGAGAGGCGGCACAAGGACAAGGGGAGCACGATGTATAACGCTCAGGGAAAGATTTCCCAAGCCGAAGTTCTGACGAAGTACGCGCCTCTCGTGCGTCGCCTCGGCTTGCAGCTCGTTGCCAAGATGCCGGCAAGCGTCGATCTCGACGACCTGATCCAGGCCGGCATGATCGGACTGCTGGACGCGGCGAGCCGCTACAAGGAAGACCAGGGCGCGCAGTTCGAGACTTACGCCAGCCAGCGGATTCGCGGCGCGATGCTCGACGAGTTGCGCAGCAACGACTGGCTGCCGCGCAGCTTGCGGCGCACGTCGCGCGAAGTCGAATCTGCCGTTCACAAGGTCGAACAGAATCTGGGCCGCTCGGCGAGCGAAACGGAGATCGCCGAGCATCTGCAAATGCCGCTCGACGAGTACCAGTCGATGCTCCAGGATCTGCACGGCAGCCAGCTGATCTATTACGAAGACTTCGACCGTTCCGCGGACGACGAACCGTTTCTCGACCGTTACTGCGTCGATCATTCGGACCCGCTGTCGGCGCTGCTGGACGACAGCCTGCGCTCGGCGCTGGTCGAGGCGATCGACCGCCTGCCGGAACGCGAGAAGCTGCTGATGTCGCTGTACTACGAGCGCGGTATGAACCTGCGCGAAATCGGCGCGGTGATGGAAGTCAGCGAATCGCGGGTGTGCCAGTTGCACAGCCAGGCCGTGGCGCGCTTGCGCACGCGTCTGCGCGAAATGGCATGGGCGAACGCCGAGGCGACTTGAGCTGAGGTGGATGGCTGGCCGGCGGTGCGCACAACGTCCGCCTGGTCTTTTCTCCTGTTACGCGTCTGCCATCTCATGCTCCGCGGCCAGCGCGAGAAACGCTGAACGCGACATGCCACGCGCCTGGGCGTAGGTGTCAATATCCTGGACCAGTGCCTCAGGCAGTGAGATGTTGATACGCACCGCCTTCTTCAACGCCGGAATATTCCGCGTTGTCACGAAACCCCACGTGAAACCCGCGTAGTCCGGATTACGCCGATGCTCGTCCAGCGTCAGCCGTTCGGGAATCGGCAACCCTTCGTCGAGCAGCGTATCCAGATGCGCCTCGATCGCCTCCTTCGCGTTCGCGTAGGCTTCTTCCAGCGAATCTCCCGCCGAATGACAACCCGGAATATCGGGAACGACCACGCCGAACGCTTGATGCGTGTCACCGGGTTCG
Source organism: Paraburkholderia sp. SEWSISQ10-3 4 (assembly GCF_030464785.1). NCBI lineage: Bacteria > Pseudomonadati > Pseudomonadota > Betaproteobacteria > Burkholderiales > Burkholderiaceae > Paraburkholderia > Paraburkholderia sp. SEWSISQ10-3 4. The sequence continues at coordinate 20,835 of NZ_JALPRI010000021.1, read as the reverse complement.
ATCGCGATCGGGAAAATCAGGTTCTTCATTTCAGGCCTGCCTGTTTCAAGATGCTGTTCAGTGTGCCGGGCGGAAGATCTTTCTTCGGATGCGGGATGGTCACGAGACCGGCTTTTACCGCGTGCCGGAAATGGTGGTGGCTGCCCGATATGCGGATCAGCCGCCAACCATCGGCTTGAATTACTTTGACGACCTCGGCACTGTTCATACTGCACTCCTCGAACTATACACACGATTACACAACCTCGCTAGTGGGTAACGTTCCGCCTGGTTCGTCGAAGGCAGCCTTGAAAGCTGCGCGTGACGGCGGATGGGCCCAGTGGGGGAAGCCGTGATTTCAACGTGGCGGAGAATTTCGCGCTACCTGGCCGGATGGCTAACGCGCGTTGGAGGCGGGCTTGGGCGCCCTGTGCGGGAAGGGGAAAACAAAAAGGGCTCGTCAAAGACGAGCCCTTTTGCTCAAAGCAATCTACTCAAGTGCGTCGGCGGGAAACGTACCGCTCCAACGAAATTTTCAGGCCGCGGGACGCGCGGGAATCCGGCCGTCCGGTCCGTAGAAACCGACCTTCTGCGGCACGGCCACCTGCAGCGCCGTCAGTGCGCGCTGGTTGTAGTCCATCCGCACGCGGATCAGTTCACCGTTACTCGTATTGAAGCGCCGCGCCCGCTCGGCGGCCTTTTGCAGCAGCGCCCATTGGTCGGCGAGCCGCGCATCCGCGCTGGCCGCGAGCTCCATGCCGGGCCAGCCGGCCGGAAGGCCCATTTCCGCAAGCAGCGTGTCACGGGTGGTCTCGAGCCTGGCGAGCAGGCCGATCAGTTCGGTTTTCTTCTCGACGATCGGCGGCAGCAGTTCCAGCGGCGACAAGGCAGTCAGCGCCTTGGTCTCGAGCGTCAGAATCGAGGCGAACGCCTCGACGGCCGAATATTCTTCGATGAGGGTGGCAAGCAGGGCGTCTTTCATCTCAACAACTCGCTGAACACGACGGCTCGCGCATGATTCACGAGCCGGGTTTGTCGAATGCCGCCCGGCAATTCACCGTACTTCGATGCGTCGATTAGTTGCCGGTCGACGAGGTTTTGCTTTGCAACAGTTCGCGCGCGGTATTCAGCACGCCGTCGGCGATCTTGCTGGAATCGATCTTCAGCGAGCCGTCCTTGATGGCTGCCTTGATCGACTCGACGTGCGCCGTGTCGATATCGGCCGAGCCGGACGCCGCGAGGCTGCGCAAATGCTGCGACAGACCCGACAGGCTGACGCTGGCGTCGCCCGAACCGCTGGTGGTGGGCTGCGAGGTCGTGCCCGCAGTCTGCGCGTTGCCGTTCGCGGTCGTCGCGTCGCTTTGCTGCGAGCGCGACAGGGCGTCTTTCAACGTCGGCAGATTCGAATTGGTTGTGGAATCGACTTTCACGATGGGCTTCCTGAACGATTTGATCTTGATAACGGCAAGCGCTGATCAAAACTTTAGCGCAATCGCTCCAGGTTTTGCCTCGTCTTTCAAGACGATCCGGCCCCACGACGGGTTCGACATCCACTGCGCCAGCCGTGCCGGCCGCCGCGCGTGAATCCACGCTAGCGGACGGGTTGCCTGGCTTACAGTCGGCCCGCTTCACAACTGAATCTCCACCGTCGAACCATCCTTGACGATGCCGGAGATGATCTGGCCGTTGGCCGTCTTCACCCGCACTTGCTGGCCCGGCGACGCGTTGTTCATCGCGCTGCCTTCGGCCGAAATCGCAAAACCGTCGCCCGCTGCGACCACTCGCACCGTTTGTCCGATCGACACCGACGACGCGCTTTTCAGCATGTCGCGGCGCAGCGGCATGCCGCCGGCGATGCGCACGAGCGACACCGAGCCGACTACTTGTGACGGATCCGTGACGATCGCCTGCGGCAAACCGGTCAGGTCGCCGTCGCGTGCGACGAGGTCGGCGGAGGTGAACACTTCGCCTGGCGCCATTGCGCGGGCGGCCAGATAGTAGGTGGCGCGCAGCGAAATGCGCGCTTGCAGATAGATGGTCCACGGCCGTTCGCCGGCGCAGCGTACCCCGACGGTCATGCGGCCCCACAAGCGCGCGCCGCTGGGCATGAAAGGTTCGAGCATCGTGCAGGCCGCGAGTCCGCGCGGAAACGCCGGCGCGACGGTAATTTCGACCTTGCCCGGCAAGCCCGCCGATTGCTGCTGCAGGAAGGCGAGCGCTGCACTGCGAATCGCCTCGGAGTCTTGCTGGCCGGCCAGCGGGACGGGTTGCGCCACCGCTGCGGGCCGCAGATTCTGTTGCGCGACAGCCGGCGCCACCTGACGCATCGACGGCGTGCGGGCGATGGTGGCCGGCGGCGTCGGCATCGGCGCGGATGTCGGCGCGGCTACCGCCGTGGTCACGACGGGTTTGCCGTTCGCGCCCAGTTGCGGCGGCTCGCCGCGCGAAGCAAGAGTGTCGAAGCCACCTGATGCGGATGCGGGCGTGCCGGCGGCTACGCCGTTAGGTGCATTGGCGACGACCGACTGCACACCGCCGGTTTGCCGCCCGGCATTGAGCGCCGGCGTCACCACAACCGGCACGACCTGACGCGTGCCCGGCGTCACATTGATACGCGCAATCCCGGCCGGCGGATTAGTCGCAGCCGCGGCCGCATTGGCGCTTCCCGGCGCGGGAATCGTCACGACTCCGTTCGCGTCCGGCTTGAAACTGGTACGGATCATTTGCGGCGCGGCAGGCGGCTCGCCTGCGCCCGGAATGACGATCGAGCCGCTCGCATTGGCGGCGCGCGTGAATTGATCGGCGTCGCGCGCGACCGGCCCGGGCGTCAGCGACTGCGCGGTAGCGGCGGCGAGCGTCGCGGCGGAGCCCGTGCGTTTCGCGGGCGTTGCCTCCATCTGCGCGGCCAGATCGTTGAGCGCGGCCGGATTCTTTTCGCCTGGACCTGGAATCACGATCGGACCACCGGCGTCCTGAGCCTGCTGGGCCTGGGTCGAGGCCGGCAGCAGCACGATGCCGCCGGCGACCCATACGACGAGATTCACAACCAGACGCGTCAGAAGACGGGATGCACCACGCGAAGCACGCCGCACCGGGCCCGCACTCACGCGATGCGCCGCCACGCAGCTTGCGCGGTGCGTCGGATCGAAGGTGGGCTGGTCCATCGTGTTTCTCCATCGAATGCATCGGTACGCCTTGCATTCTAGTGAGCGGGCCCATTGCGCAAACGTTGAATAGAAGCCCCCTTTCCCGGTTATTCGTCCGATTGCCACTTGCGTTCGGCCCATAAGATGCACTTCATGCAAAAAGGTCTTCCCGGCCGACGCAATCCTTACGCGACGCACAAAACGGGAAGCCTCGGGAACGTTCTCCGGAGATTTCTATGCTGGACAAACTCGATGCCGAATTCGCCTTTGGCCGCCAGGCGCTCGATGTACGCGCTTACCGGCAGGAACTGCTGTCGTCGAATATCGCCAACGCCGATACCCCCGGGTACAAGGCGCGCGACGTCGACTTCGCTTCGTCGCTGGCCGGCGCGCTGAAGAAGACCGGCGGCGGTGCGGGCACGGGCGCCTCGAACAACTCGACGCTCGCCATGACGCAGCCCGCAGGGGTGACGAGCGGCATGTCGATGGTGTCGACCGCGCCGGGTCACATGTCCGGCAAGACGACGCTGACGCCGACCGGCGGTACGCCGGACGACTACGGCAATCTGCAGTACCGCATTCCGACGCAACCCGCGCTCGACGGCAACACGGTCGACATCGATACGGAGCGCGTGCAGTTCGCGGACAACACGTTGCACTTCGAATCGGGCATGACGGTGCTGTCAGGCCAGATCAAGACGATGCTCGCGGCAATCCAGTCGGGTTCGTAAATAGCCGGCACGACGATCGGCGCAGTACCAGATACGCAGTACGCAGGAACAATCGCTACGGGATTTAACTTGAAATCGGGTCGAACCGTGCAACTGCGTTGCATGGGACCAGAGTAAGCGCTAAAGCGCGAACTCTGGTCGACACAGGAGAGGTCAGGAAACATGCCATCTTTAATGAACATCTTTGGTGTTGCAGGCTCCGCGATGTCAGCGCAGTCGCAGCGGCTCAACGTGACGGCGTCGAATCTCGCCAACGCGGATAGCACGACCGGCCCGGACGGCCAGCCGTACAAGGCCAAGCAGGTCGTGTTCGCGGTCAGCCCGATCGGTGGCGCACGCACGGGCTCCGGCCAGCAGATCGGCGGCGTGCAGGTTACCGGTGTGGTCGACGACCCGACGCCGATGAAGACCGCCTACGACCCCGGCAACCCGGCGGCTAATTCAGACGGTTACGTCACGCTGCCTAACGTCGACCCGGTGCAGGAAATGGTCAACATGATCTCGGCCTCGCGCTCGTACCAGGCCAACGTCGAGACCCTGAATACCGCCAAGACACTGATGTTGAAAACGCTCACGATCGGAACCTGAGGAGAATTCCTTGACCACCAACACCACCATCGGCAGCAGCGGCACGAACGTGTCGCAAACGCTGCTCGATACGATGAACGGCACGAGCAGCGCCTCGAGCTCGACCAGTTCCAGCGGCAGCACGTCGGGCACCTCGGCGACCGATCTGCAGAATACTTTCCTGCAGCTGCTCGTTGCGCAGCTGAAGAATCAGGATCCGACCAATCCGATGGACAGCTCGCAGATGACCTCGCAGCTGGCGCAGATCAATACGGTGTCGGGCATCAGCCAGCTGAACACGACGCTCACCTCGCTCGCTACGCAGATGTCGGCAGGCCAGCAGTCGCAAGCCGCGCTGCTGATCGGCTCGACCGTGCTCGCGCCCGGCAGCTCGGTGTCGGTTGCAAGCGGCAAGGCCGGCGCGTTCGGCGTGCAGCTCGCCAACTCGGTGAGCGACCTGCAGGTGGTCGTGAAGAACTCGGCGGGCACGATCGTCAACACGATCGACCTCGGCAAGCAGTCGGCGGGCACGATTCCGGTGGGCTGGACGCCGACCGATTCGGCCGGCAACACGCTGCCCGACGGCAGCTACACGATCAGCGCGGTCGGCACGATCAACGGTCAGCAGGCAACGGCCACGACGCTCACGGGCGCGACGGTGCAAAGCGTCGTCATGCAGAGCAGCGGTACGCCGGGCCTCGTGCTGTCGAACGGCACGACCGTGGGGCTGACCAGCGTCGCCGCCATCCTCTGATTCAGATTCTGTCAGTTACGACTTTCCAGATACGGAGACCGTTATGGGTTACCAACAAGGTTTGAGTGGTTTGTCCGCATCGTCGAGCGACCTCGACGTGATCGGCAACAACATTGCCAACGCGAACACGGTTGGCTTCAAGAGCGGCGCGGCGCAATTCGCCGACATGTACGCCAATTCGGTGGCGACCGCCGTGGGCAACCAGGTCGGCATCGGCACCAAGCTCTCTGAAGTGCAACAGCAGTTCTCGCAAGGCACGATCACCAGCACGAACCAGGCGCTCGACGTCGCGATCAACGGCAACGGCTTCTTCCAGCTGTCGAACAACGGCTCGCTGGTGTACTCGCGCAACGGCGTGTTCCAGCTCGACAAGAACGGCAACATCACCAACGCGCAAGGCCTGCAACTGATGGGCTACGCCGCGAACAGCGCGGGCGTCATCAACACCGCGCAAACCGTGCCGCTCAGCGTGCCGACCGCGAACATCGCGCCGCAAGCCACCACCAAGATCGTCGCCGGTTTGAACCTGAATGCGCAGGATCCGCTGATGCTCGGCACGCCCGCCGTGACGGCCGGCGGCACCAACGCGGGCACGCTCACGACGACCGGCGCGACCATCACGAACACCGCGTCGGGCACGAACAACGACAACTACACCGTCAACTTCACAAGCCCGACGACCTACACCGTCACCGACAGCACGCTCGGCACCACGACCGCCTCCGCTACGTACACAGCAGGCACCGCGATCCAGCTCGGCAACGGCCAAACCATCACGTTCAGCGGCACGCCGGCGACCGGCGACAGCTACGCGATCGCGCCGACCCCGGTGGCATTCAACCAGAACAGCTCGTCGACGTACAACTACTCGACCAGCACGACGGTCTATGACTCGCTTGGCGGTTCGCAAACGGTCAACATGTATTTCGCCAAGACCTCGGCCGGCACGTGGAACGTGTACGCGGGCACCTCGACCGGCACCGCGAGCCTGGTCGGTCACGCGAACTTCAACTCGTCGGGCACGCTGCTCGGCACGACCAACGCGGCCGGTACGGCCACCACCACCCCGTTCGTCTTCAACTTCAACATTCCGACCACCGACGGTTCGTCGACGCCGCAGAGCCTGACGTTGAACATCGCCGGCACGACGCAGTACGGCGGCAAGGACGGCGTGAACTCGCTGCAGCCCGACGGCTTCGCAGCCGGCACGCTGACGAGCTTCACGATCGGCGCCGACGGCACGCTGACCGGCAACTACTCGAACCAGCAAACCGCGGCGCTCGGCCAGGTCGTGCTCGCGAACTTCTCGAACCAGAATGGCCTCGTGAATCTCGGCAACAACGAGTTCCAGCAGACCTCGCAATCGGGCGTCGCGCAGATCTCCACACCGGGCTCGACCAACCACGGCGTGCTGCAAGGCGGTGCGGTGGAAAACTCGAACGTCGATCTGACGAGCGAACTGGTGAACCTGATCACCGCGCAACGCAATTATCAGGCGAACGCGCAGACGATCAAGACCCAGCAGACCGTCGACCAGACCCTGATCAACCTGTAAGCGACCGGGACTAACCCATCATGGATCGGCTGATCTACACCGCGATGTCGGGCAGCACACAAGCGCTCGAACAGCAGGCTATCGTTGCCAATAACCTGGCGAACGCCTCGACCACCGGCTTCCGCGCGCAGCTTGCGACTTTCCGCGCCGTGCCGATGGGGTTCGGCGACGGCAGTTCGATCAACGACGACACCACGCGTACCTTCGTGTTGTCGTCGACGCCGGGCGCCGACTACACGCCGGGGCCGATCCAGCAGACGGGCAACCCGCTCGACGTGGCGATTCAGGGGCCGGGCTGGCTGGCGGTGCAAACCGCTGACGGCAACGAGGCTTATACGCGCGCCGGCAATCTGCACGTCGACGAGAACGGTCAACTGGTGAACGCCATGAACCAGACGGTGCTCGGCAACGGCGGTCCGGTATCGGTGCCGCCGGGTGCGGAAATCACCATCGGCAAGGACGGCACGGTGTCCGCGCTGACGCCAGGCGATCCGCCGACGGCGGTGGTGACGGTCGATCAGCTGAAGCTGGTGAATCCGGATCCGCAAACCATGACGCGCGGCGACGACGGCCTCTTTCGCACCGCCGACGGCAATGCCGCCGACGCCGATCCGGCCGTCACGCTGGCGCCGGCTTCGCTTGAAGGCAGCAACGTGAATCCGGTCAGCGCGATGGTCGCGATGATCACCAACGCTCGCCAGTTTCAAATGCAGACCAAGCTGCTGGAAAACGCGGACAAGAACGATCAGTCCGCCAACCAGCTGCTCAGCTTTAGCTAACGGGATGGGACCGGACTAAGCGCTAAAGCGCTAACTCCGGTCGACATAGGAGAAGAATAGTGAATCGCTCGCTCTACATCGCCGCCACCGGCATGAATGCGCAACAGTCGCAGATGGACGTGATTTCGAACAACCTCGCGAACGTCAGCACCAACGGCTTCAAGGGCTCGCGCGCGGTGTTCGAGGATCTGCTGTATCAGACCATCCGTCAGCCGGGTGCGAACTCGACGCAAAACACCGAACTGCCGTCCGGCATCCAGCTCGGCACCGGTGTGCAACAGGTCGCGACCGAACGTCTCTACACGCAGGGCAACCTGCAGCAGACCGGCAACTCGAAAGACGTCGCCATCAACGGTCAGGGCTTTTTCCAGGTGCAGATGCCCGACGGCACGACCGCCTACACGCGTGACGGTTCGTTCCAGACCAATGCGCAAGGCCAGCTCGTCACGTCGAGTGGTTATCAGGTGATTCCGGCGATCACGATTCCGACCAACGCGACCTCGCTGACCATCGGCAGCGACGGCGTGGTGTCGATCACCGTCGCCGGCTCGACCAACAGCCAGCAGCTCGGCTCGATGCAGATCGCCACCTTCATCAACCCGGCCGGTCTGGATGCGAAGGGTGAAAACCTGTTCTCGGAAACGGCTTCGTCGGGTGCGCCGAACGTCGCGCAACCTGGCCTGAACGGCGCCGGCACGCTGAATCAGGGTTACGTGGAAGCATCGAACGTGAACGTGGTGCAGGAACTGGTGAACATGATCCAGACGCAGCGCGCTTACGAAATCAACAGCAAGGCCGTGACGACTTCCGACCAGATGCTGCAGACCCTCAGCCAGATGCAGGTTTAAGGCCAGGGACTGGGAATTAACAGGCGGTAATCAAAGATGTCGCACTTCACTCGTAATCCGGTTCACTCGCGTACCGCTCAGGCGCTCGTGCAGCTCACGCTGCTCACGGCACTGGGTGGCTGCGGCCTCGTGCCGAAGCAGCCGATCACCCAGCAGCCGATGACGGCCGTTCCGCCGATGCCGCCGCAAGCACAGTCGCCGGGCTCGATCTTCAATCCGGGTTACGCGGGCCGGCCGCTGTTCGAAGATCAGCGGCCGCGCAATGTGGGCGACATCCTGACGATCGTGATTCAGGAAAACGTCAACGCGACGAAGTCGTCGGGCGCCAACGCGAATCGCTCGGGCAACACCAACTTTAACGTGCCGACCGCGGGCTTCCTCGGCGGCCTGTTCGGCAAGACTAACCTGAGCGCAACCGGCGGCAACGCGTTCCAGGGCACTGGCGGCGCGAACGCGTCGAACACTTTCAACGGCACGATCACCGTGACGGTGACCGGCGTGCTGCCGAACGGCAACCTGATGGTGAGCGGCGAAAAGCAGATGCTGATCAACCAGGGCGATGAATTCGTGCGCTTCTCCGGCGTGGTGAATCCGAACACGATCTCCAACCTGAACGCCGTCTACTCGACCCAGGTGGCCGACGCAAAGATCGAATACTCCGCGAAGGGCTATCTCAACGAAGCCGAGAACATGGGCTGGTTGCAGCGGTTCTTCCTCAACGTGTCGCCGTGGTGATCATGCGTACCGTCTCCTTCCGCTCCGGCCGCCTCAGCCGCTTCACACGACTCGTTCAGCTCGGCCGTGCTGTGGCGTTCTTCGCACTCGCCTGCGCGGCCTTGCCGGTGGCGACGCCCGCGCATGCCGAACGCCTGAAGGACCTCGTGCAGATCCAGGGCGTGCGCGACAACCCGCTGATCGGCTACGGCCTTGTCGTCGGTCTCGACGGCACGGGCGACCAGACCACGCAGACGCCGTTCACCACGCAGACGCTCGCCAACATGCTGGCAAACCTCGGCATCTCGATCAACAACCAGGCGGCGGGCTCGACCAACCAGCAGTCGTCGCTATCGAACATCCAGTTGAAGAACGTCGCCGCGGTGATGGTGACGGCGGTGCTGCCGCCGTTCGCGCGTCCCGGCGAAGCGATCGACGTGACGGTCTCCTCGCTCGGTAACGCCAAGAGCCTGCGCGGCGGCACGCTGCTGCTCACGCCGCTCAAGGGTGCCGACGGCCAGGTGTATGCGCTCGGCCAGGGCAACCTGGCGGTGGGCGGCGCCGGTGCGAGCGCGAACGGTAGCAAGGTGCAGGTCAATACGCTGGCCGCGGGCCGCATCGCCGGCGGCGCGATCGTCGAACGCGCGGTGCCGACCTCGGTATCGCAAGCGGGCACGATGCAGCTCGACCTGAACGACATGGACTACGACACCACGCAGCGCGTCGTGGCCGCGGTGAACAACGCGTTCGGCAGCGGCACCGCCATGGCGCTCGACGGCCGCACGATCCAACTGCGCGCGCCGTCCGATCCGGAGCAGCAGGTCGCCTTCATGGCGCAATTGCAGAACCTCGACGTCAAGCCGGCGCAAGCCGCCGCGAAGGTGATCCTGAACGCGCGCACCGGCTCGATCGTGATGAACCAGATGGTCACGCTGCAAACCTGCGCGGTGGCGCACGGCAATCTCTCGGTGGTGATCAATACGCAGCCGGTGGTGAGTCAGCCGGGTGCATTCTCGAACGGTCAGACGGTGGTGGCCAAGCAGTCGCAGATTCAGATGAAGCAGGACAACGGCGCACTGAAGATGGTGACCGCCGGCGCCAATCTCGCCGATGTGGTGAAGGCGCTCAACGCACTGGGTGCGACGCCCGCGGATCTGATGTCGATCCTGCAGGCCATGAAAGCGGCGGGCTCTTTGCGCGCCGACCTGGAAATCATCTAAGGAAGACAACAGATGAATTCGGATACGACCAACTCCGCCAATGCGGCGAACGACCTGACCCAGCGCTTCGCGCTCGACGTGCAGGGCTTCGGCAAGCTGAGCGCACAGGCTAAGGCTTCGCCGCAAGCCGGCATGAAGATGGCCGCGCAGCAGTTCGACGCGGTGTTCACCCAGATGATGCTGAAGAGCATGCGCGATGCGACGCCACAGGATGGCCCGTTCGATTCGCATGACAGCGCCACCTTCACATCGATGATGGATCAGCAGTTGTCGCAACAGCTGTCGCAGAAGGGCATTGGTGTCGCCGACGCGATGCTCAAGCAGATGATGCGCAATCAGGGCATGCAGGTCGGCGGCGCGAGCGGCGCAGGCGGCGGACTCACCGGCATGGCCAATGCGCTTGGTGGCGGCAGCGGCGGCGACGAAGGCCAGACCGCGGCGCTGAACGCGCTCGCGAAGGCTTACGGCAACGCGCAGGCCAACGGCCAACTGGCGATGGGCAAGGGCTACTCGGCCAACAGCGCGCTGACTCCGCCGATCAGAGGCGACGGCAGCTCGCCGAAGGTCGATGCCTTCGTCGACAAGCTTGCCGAGTCGGCGCAAGCGGCCAGCGCGGCAACCGGCATTCCGGCGCGCTTCATCATCGGCCAGGCCGCGCTCGAATCGGGCTGGGGCAAGAGCGAGATCAGGAAGTCGGACGGCACGACCAGCCACAACGTGTTCGGCATCAAGGCGACCAAGGACTGGACCGGCAAGACCGTCTCGACAGTCACGACTGAGTATGTGCACGGCAAGCCGCAGCGCACCGTCGAAAAATTCCGTGCGTACGATTCGTACCAGGAAGCGATGACCGACTACGCGAGCATGCTCAAGGGCAACCCGCGTTATGCGCAGGTGATCAATTCCGCGCATGACGTGAATGGTTTTGCCAACGGCATGCAACGCGCGGGTTACGCGACCGATCCGCATTACGCGAAAAAGCTGATGTCCATCATGCAGAAAATGGGCTGACCTGCCGTTAATGCAGGTGCGCAGTCGCACTTGACTGCGCAGCCGGTGAGTTTAAGCAGTTTGATTTTCTTGAATAAAGTATGCACGCGACGGGGCCAGGTGCATAACAAGACGGAGGAGGCCGGCCGCCTACGGGCGGCCGGTCCACCCGCATAACCGGCGTGAAGGTTGCCGGTATTCAATGCACACGGATTCGACTGCCGGAATATCGGCGTTTAACGTTTGCGGCAAATATTTCATTACACGGCCCTAAATTTTGGCTGAATGCTGCCGCTAATCAGTTAGACCCGATACCGGAAAGCATTTAATGTCCGGTTGAACGCGCGTGCTGCGGCTTCGATGAAGACCGCGCGAAAGCCCCGGCAGGAGCCCTGGCACGCGCCCGCAAGAACATGCATACCGGCAAGCCCATGGATACTACCCAGTCGCACGCCCAGACCGACGCACACGGCCAGTCGCACGCCACGCTCGATGAAAGCGCGCCCGATTTCGGCCGCCGCAATCCGCTGGAGATTGGCGTTCAGTTACGCAACCTCGTCAATCGAGGCGATTTCCTCACCGTCGAATATGTGGGCGGTCAGCTCGTGACGCGCCTGCTCGATGTCGACGTGCGCGCACGCACCTTCACTTTCGATTGGGGCGCGCTCTCCGAACAGAACAGAGGCTTGTTGGGCGCGCCGCGCTGCCAGTTCCACGCTTCGCCTGACGGCGTGCGCGTCGAGTTCGCCACCGGCACCCCGCGCGAAACCCGCTATGAAGGACTGCCCGCATTCGAGTCCGACTTCCCGGAAGTGCTGTTCTACGTGCAGCGCCGCGAGTATTTCCGCGTCGATGCGCCGATTCTCGATCCGTATATGTGCTCCGGCCGTTTGCCCGAAGGCGATACGTTCCGCTTCGAAGTGCACGATCTGTCGCTCGGCGGCGTCGGCATGCGCACCGCGGACGAACGCGTGGCCGAATTGCCGATGGGCACGCGGCTGCAGGATTGCGAACTGTTTCTCGGCTCGCTCGGCCGCCTTTCGCTCGATCTGCAACTGGTGTCGCACCGTTCCACCGCGTTGCCGAACGGCACGCAGCGCTATCAACTCGGCTTCCGTTTTCTGACGCTGCCGGGCAGCGCCGAAAACACGCTGCAACGACTGATTACGCAACTCGAAATGAAGCGCCGCTCACTGGTGCGCTGAACGGCGCAAGAACCTTGCTGCACGCGCCTCGCAAACGTTGAAACAAGCATCGGAATGGCCCTCAATTTTTCTTCGCGGGGGCCGTTAAACAGGATGTTCAAGTAACGCGGCGGCAAGTGGTCGGTGTCGCCCTTCAGGATGACGCATGTCGAGCAACCTCATCAATCTCGGACTCAGTGGACTGAACGCAGCCCAGTGGGGACTTACGACGACCGGCCAGAACATCAGCAACGCGTCGACGCCGGGCTACACGATCGAAACGCCGGTCTATGCGGAAGCCGGTGGCCAATACACGGGTTCCGGCTTTTTGCCGCAGGGCGTCTCGACCGTCACCGTGACGCGCCAGTACAGCCAGTATCTGACCACTGAGCTGAACAATGCGCAGAGCTCGGGCAGCTCGCTGTCGGCGTACAACACGATGATCTCGCAGCTGAACAATCTGATCGGCAGCCCGACTGCCGGCATTGCGAGCGCGATCACCAGCTATTTCACCGGTCTGCAAAACGTCTCGAACAACGCCTCGAGTCTGGCCACCCGCCAGACCGCGATGAGCGGCGCGCAGACGCTCGCGAACCAGATCAATGCCGCGGGTCAGCAATACGACTCGCTGCGCCAGAGCGTCAACACGCAGCTCAGCAACACCGTTTCGCAGATCAACAGCTACACGCAGCAGATCGCCCAGCTGAACGGGCAGATCGCCGCGGCCAGCTCGCAAGGTCAGCCGCCGAACCAGCTGATGGATCAGCGCGATCAGGCAGTGTCGAACCTGTCGCAACTGATCGGCGTGAACGTCGTGAACAGTAACGGCAGCTACAGCGTGTTCATGAGCAACGGCCAGCCGCTCGTGTCGTCCACCAACAGCTACAACCTGGGCACCGCGCCTTCGACTGGCGACACCAGCGAACTGTCGGTGCAGTATCTCGGCCTCGCCGGTGCGAACCCGGCCGCCGCGCCGCAAGATCTGCCTGACAGCAAAGTCACGGGCGGCACACTCGGTGGCCTGCTCGCATTCCGCAGCCAGACGCTCGATCCGGCCGAAGCGCAGCTCGGCGCGATTGCGGTGAGCTTCGCTTCGCAGGTCAACGCGCAGAACAGCCTCGGCATTACGCTTGCCGGCGCCCAGGGCGGCGCGCTGTTCTCGGTAGGCAGCCCGACCGTCTACGCGAATACGCAGAACACCGGCAACGCGTCGCTGAGCGTCTCGTTCGCGAATTCCGCGCAGCCGACCACCGGCGATTACACGCTGGCCTATAACGGCACCACCTACACGCTGACCGACAATTCGAGCGGCGCGGTGGTGGGCTCGGCGACCAATCTGAGCCAGCCGATCAACGGCCTGAATTTCTCGACCACCGGCACGATGAACCCCGGCGATTCGTTCACGGTCGAACCGACCCGTGGGGCGCTGAACAGCTTCAACACCGCGACCACGGATCCTTCGGCGATCGCCGCTGCCGCACCGGTACTCGGTACCGCAACGGCGAGCAATACCGGCACGGGCACGATCACGCAAGGCACGGTGACGGCCGGCTACACGATGCCGAATGCGACCACTACGCTGTCGTACAACGGCACGGGCCTGACCGGCTTCCCGGCGAACTCGACGGTAACGGTGACGGCCGGCACGCCGCCGACCACCACCACCTACAACACCGCCACGACGCCCGTCATTCCGTATTCGGCGACCACCGGCGCGACGCTGACGATCAACAACGCGACAGCCGGCAGCATGAACGGCGTGACGGTGACGATCAGCGGCGCACCGGCTAACGGCGACACCTTCACTATCGGCCCGAACACCGGCGCGAACAACGACGGCCGCAATGCGCTGGCGCTGTCGAACCTGTCCTCGGCGAAGGCTTTGGCGGGCGGCACGGTCACGCTGACGGGCGCGTATGCGAACTACGTCAACCAGGTCGGCAACCAGACCAACCAGATTCAGACCTCGAGCACGGCGCAGACCTCGCTGGTGACGCAGATCACCACCGCGCAGCAGTCGGTCTCGGGCGTGAACATCAACGAAGAAGCAGCGAACCTGCTTCAGTATCAGCAGCTCTATCAGGCGAACAGCAAGGTCATCCAGACTGCGCAGACCCTGTTCCAGACGATACTCGGCATCTTCCAGTGAGGCGTTGAACATGCGCATCTCCAGTACGCAGTACTTCAATATGAACGTGTCGACGATGAGCGATCAGCAAGCTCAGTTGTCGCAGTTGTATCAAGAGATCTCGAGCGGCGTGAGCCTCTCCACGCCGTCGGACAATCCGCTTGGCGCGGCGCAGGCAGTGCTGTTGAGCTCGACGGCGACGAGCCTGTCGCAGTACACGACCAACCAGAGCACGGCGCTCGCGTCGCTGCAGCAGGAAGATTCGACGCTCGGCAGCGTCAACACCGTGTTGCAGAGCATTCACACACTGGTGCTGCGTGCGGGCGACGGTTCGCTGAACGACGGCGACCGTGGCTCGATCGCGACGCAATTGCAGAGCTTGCGCAGCCAGTTGATGACGCTCGCCAATGCGACCGACCCGCAGGGCAACGCCCTGTTCGGCGGATATCAAAGCACCGCGCAGCCGTACACCACCAACTCGGCCGGCGTCGTGGCCTATTCGGGCGATACCGGCACGCCGAGCATGCAGATCACGTCCTCGCACACCATTCAGACGGGTGACAACGGGATTGCGATCTTCGGCAGCGTGGCGGCGATCGGCACCAGCTCCGTGCCGGCGGCGACGACCGGCAATACGGGCACCGGCGTGATCAGCACGGTGAGCCTGACGAACCCGACCAATCCGGCCAATGCGGATACGTACAAGATCAACTTCTCGTCGGCGACCACCTACACGGTGACCCAGACCACGCCGACCGGTACGGTGACCACGGGCACGCCGCAACCGTTCACGGCCGGCTCGGCGATTACTCTCGGCGGCCAGACGGTGAACATCACCGGCGCGCCGAACGCGGGCGACAGCTTCACGGTGACGCCGGCCACGCAAGGCAGCACGGATGTGTTCGCCAACCTGAGCCAGTTGATCACCACATTGCAAACGCCGGTGTCGGGCGGCGCTTCGACGGCGAGCTACCAGAGCGCGCTGACCACCAGCATGACCCAGCTCGAAAACACGATGAACAACGTCGTGACCGCGCAGGCGGCAGTAGGTGGCCGCGAGCAGGAAGTGCAGGCATTGCAGACGGTCACGCAAACCAACACATTGCAGACGTCGAGCAACCTCGCGGATCTGACGCAGACCGACATGGCCAAGACGATCGGCCAGTACACGATGACGCAGAACGCGTTGCAAGCGGCGCAGCAGGCGTTTGTGAAGATTCAGAGCGTCTCGCTGTTCCAGTACCTGAATTAAGCGAGCAGTCTGAAACGAAGAAGGGCGGAAGCCGGCGTGAGCCGGTTCCGCCCTTCTTCGTTTTGGGTAGGCTGCGCTACTTCAACCCCGCCGCCACGCGCCCCATCTGATCGAGGCCGACGTCGAACAGGCGCATGAAGAACGGAATCATGTTCGGGATCATCAGTTGCAGGAGCAGCATGCCGATCAGCATCGTCAGCGGAAAGCCGATCTGGAATACGCCGATTTGCGGTGCGGCGCGGTTCAGGATGCCGAGCGAGATATTAGTGATCAGGAGCGCGACGACCACCGGCAGCGACAGCAACAGGCCCGCCGAAAACACCGTGCTGCCGAAATTCGCCAGCGTGCGCCAGCCGGGCGCGCCCAGAATGTTCGCCGACACCGGCACGGACTGGAACGTGGTCAGGAGCGCGCTGATCATTTGCAGATGGCCGTCGATCACCAGAAATACCAGCATTGCGATGGTGTTCATGTAGCTCGACAGCACCTGGCTCGAACTGCTGGCCTGCGCATCGAAGAATGTCGCGAAGCCGAGACCCATGCCGAGGCCGACGAAATCGCCGGTGGCGCTGATTGCCATGAACACGATCTGCATCGTCATGCCGAGCGCGATGCCGATCAGGAACTGGTTGACGATGATCCACACGCCTTCGGCGGAAAACACGGTGACCTGCGGTAGCGCGCCGAGCGTGGGCGCGACGATGATCGTGATGAAGGCCGCGAGGCCGATCTTCACGCGCGTGGGCAGCGAGCGGTTGCCGAGCACCGGTGCGGTCGCCACCAGCGCGAGAATCCGCACGAACGGCCACAGGAACGCCGTGAGCCAGACGTTCAGTTGGGCGTAGGTGACGGAAAACATGGCAGTGGGGAAGGGGGCAGGCGCCGAGCTGAGGCCGGGGCCGCGCTCAGTTGACGAGCGACGGGATGTTGGTGAGCGTCTGGCGCAGATAGTCGAGCATGGTCGTCAACATCCACGGACCGGCGATCACCATCGTGACGGCGATCGCGAGCAGCTTCGGAATGAACGACAGCGTGGTTTCGTTGATCTGCGTGGCGGCCTGGAACAGGCTCACCACCAGACCGACCACCAGCGCGACCAGCAGCAACGGCGCGGCAAGCAACAGGCCGACATACATGGCCTGGTGCGCGAGCGTCATGACGGATTCCTGATTCATGGCGTAGTACCGGAAGCGAGAAGAATTGAGTGAGTCCGTTAAACAAAGCTCTGCGCGAGCGAGCCGAGCAGCAGTTGCCAACCGTCGACCAGCACGAACAGCATCAGCTTGAACGGCAGCGAGATGGTGGCGGGCGACACCATCATCATCCCCATCGACATCAGCACGCTCGCCACCACCATGTCGATGATGAGGAACGGGATGAAAATCGTGAAGCCGATCTGGAAGCCCGTTTTCAGTTCGCTCGTCACGAACGACGGCACCAGCAGCGACAGCGGCACGTCTTCCGGGCCTTGCATGGGCGCTGCATGCGAGATGCGGGCGAACAGGGCGAGATCGCTTTCGCGGGTCTGGCGCAGCATGAAGGTCTTGAACGGCGCCAAGCCGCGGCTGACCGCGGTCTCCATCGGCATCGAGCCTTCGGAGAAAGGTTTGTAGCCGTCGTTATAGGCCTTGTCGAGTACCGGCGACATCACGAACAGCGTGAGGAACAGCGCGAGACCGACCAGCACCTGGTTAGGCGGCGTGGTGGTGGTGCCGAGCGCCTGACGCAGCAGCGACAACACGATGATGATGCGCGTGAAGCTCGTCATCATCAGCACCATCGCGGGCAGGAACGACAGCATCGTGAGCAGCAGCATCGTCTGCACGCTCAGCGAATACGTCGTACCGCCGTTCGGACCCGGGCTCGTATTGAAGGCTGGCAAGCCGGCGGTTTGCGCGAACGACAGCGTCGGCAGCGCGAGCATCAGCGCCGGCAAGACGACTGGCGCGACGCGGCGCAGGACGGGAATGACTTTCGAGGCGGCGCGGGACATGCGAGTGGCGTGCGCTTGATGGTCTGAATGCACCGGGTGCGTTGATAGAAGACTGAACTGCATTACCGATCCCCGCTGCCTTGCCCATTGAAACGTTTGCCCACTTCGCCTTTTAAAGCATCGCGAAAGCGTTGGCCGAAGGTGCCGGGCAGTGCGGAGTCTTTACTCGATGCATCCGATGCGCCGGGTTGCGTGCCTGCTACCGGATCGAGCGCGGCCGAACCGGCGGGCATCGTATGCAGCAGACGCACATTGCCGGGCGCCGTGCCGAGCACGAGCCACGTGTCGCCGATCTCCACCACCGCAACCCGCTCCTTGCCGCCGAGCGAAGCGCCACCGATCGTTTTCACGAGGCCGCCGCGATTGGCCGGTTGTAAGCCGAAGCGGCGCGCGAGCCATGCACAGGCGAACACCAGGCCGATCACGACCAGCAGGCCGACGATGGTTTGCAGCACCGCGCCGACGCCGAGCGCCGGAACGGCTGTACCAGCCCCTACACCCGACGCGATTTTCGCGGCGTTGTTGACCGCGTTCATGTCGGCCGCGTGCGCGGCCGATGGGGCGAGTGCCGCCACCGAGGTCACTGCGAACATCAGCGCAGGGGTGGCTGCTGCCGTCGTTGCCAGTGCTGCGAGCACAGCGCGATTGAGAACATTGCGCGACGCATGCAGCATGGCGCGACCGGCAACGCGTTTCATCGATTCAGCTTCCGGATACGTTCGGACGGCGTGATGATGTCGGTCAGACGGATACCGAACTTGTCGTTCACGACCACCACTTCGCCCTGGGCGATCAGGCAGCCGTTGACCAGCACATCCATCGGTTCACCCGCCATGCCGTCCAGTTCCACGACCGAGCCCTGTGCGAGTTGCAGCAGGTTGCGGATCGCGATCTTGGTGCGGCCGAGTTCGACGGTCATCTGGACAGGAATGTCCAGAATCATGTCGATGTCGTTGCGCGTCGAGGTCGGTTCGACCTTCGAGAGCGGCTGGAACACGCCGGCCGTGGTCGCGCTGACTTCCGTGTTGTCGTTCTGCTCGGCCAGCGCGCTGGCCCAGTCGGCCATCGCCGCTTCGTCTTCGGCGCTGGTTGCGTCGGCGGCCAGTTGCGGCTCGCCAGCGGCCAGTTCGGCCTCAGTCTTTGCGTTCAGGTCACTCATATCCACCATCCTTCATCGTGTCGGCTGCGCTGATCATTTTCTGGACCCGCAACGCGTACTGACCATTGAAAATTCCGTAGCCGCACTCCATCACCGGCACACCGTCGACTTTCGCCGTGATGTGTTCGGGGATGTTGATCGGCAGAACATCGCCCTTGCGCATGTTCAGGATCTGTTCGAACGTGACCGGTACCTGGGCCAGGTCGGCGGTCAGTTCCACTTCTGCTGCCTGCACCTGTTGCGACAGCACGCGGACCCAGCGGCGGTCGACTTCGAGCGCCTCGCCCTGGATCGGCGACGAGAGAATGTCGCGGATCGGCTCGATCATCGAATACGGCATGCAGATGTGCAGCGTGCCGCCCGTCGTGCCGAACTCGATCGAGAACTGCGTGACGATGACGATTTCGTTCGGCGTCGCCACGTTGGCGAACTGCGTATGCATTTCCGAGCGCACGAATTCGAACTGCAGCGGACGCACGCTTTTCCACGACGCCGCATAGTGCTCGAACGTGAGGTTGAGCAGCTTCATGATGATGCGCTGCTCGGTTGCCGTGAAATCACGGCCTTCGACGCGGGTATGGAAACGCCCGTCGCCGCCGAACAGGTTGTCGACCACGAAGAACACCAGGTTC
The DNA here is from genome assembly GCF_030464785.1 of Paraburkholderia sp. SEWSISQ10-3 4. Lineage (NCBI taxonomy): Bacteria > Pseudomonadati > Pseudomonadota > Betaproteobacteria > Burkholderiales > Burkholderiaceae > Paraburkholderia > Paraburkholderia sp. SEWSISQ10-3 4. Next base: position 1,204 of record NZ_JALPRI010000021.1, on the reverse strand, counting down.
GGGTCGAACACGAACAGCGACGTGCCGCGCAACGGCTTCACGTGGACCAGGTTCAGGTTGGTCGGGATCGGCAGGTTGCGGGTGAACTCGCTGTACTTCTGCACTTTCACCGGGCCGACGGAAATTTCCGCCGAGCGCCGCATGAAGTTGAAGATACCGACGCGCAACAGACGCGCGAAGCGGTCGTTGATGATTTCGAGGCCGGGCATCCGGCCGCGGACGATGCGTTCCTGCGTCGCGATGTTGTACGGGCGTACACCCGCACGGTCGGTCTGCTCGGTTTCCGAGTCGGACTCGCCGGTGACGCCCTTGAGGAGGGCATCGACCTCCTCCTGGGACATGAACTCTTCGTGGCCCATTCCTTATTCCTCGTGCGTCCCGAAGCGGTTAATGATGGCAGCGCTAAATAACGTCACTGCACGACGAATTCGGTGAACAGCACGTCCTGGACGTGGATCGGCGCGGCGCCCTTATCGGTCGGCTCTTCGATCAGCGTCTGGAGTTCGGTGGCGAGAGCGCGTTTGCCTTCGAGCGGTGCGAGTTCTTCCGGATGTTTGTTCGACAGTGCGAGGAGGATGCGGCTACGCACTTCCGGCATATGGTCGGAGAGTTCCTGCTGGGTTTTCGGGTCGTTGAGCTTGAGCGTCAGGCCGATCCGCAGGAAGTGTTGCTGGCCGTCGTCCGATTGCAGGTTGACTGTCATCGATTCGAGCGGGAAGAAGAGCGGCACGGGGAGCGGCGCCGGTGCGGCGGCGGTTGTCGCTGACGCGGGGGCCGGGGTGCGTTTGGACATGAAGAACCACACACCCGCGCCGGCAGCGCCTGCGGCGATGATCGCGATGAGGACGATCAGGATGATGCGCTTCAAGGGGCCCGGGGAAGCGGGCGCGGCTTGCTGGTTTGCGGTCGTGGTTGCCATGAGGTTTGCTTTGCTTGCCTTTAGTGCTGGTGATGGTGATTGTTGTTGATTTGCCTGCGGCGCGATGGGTCGAAAAGAAGGGTTATTGAGGGCTATCTCTGGTTTTTGCCTTTCAGGCGGGGGATTGCCTGACGGCGCGGGATTTAGGTTTTTTGCCCTTTCAGGCGGAGGATTGGCTGCGCGGCGCTTTTGTCAGTGCTCGTAGGGCGTTGGCCTTTCCCTGATCTGGCTTTGGTGCCTTTCCTTGTTTTGTTAGTGGTCTATTAGCGTTGCCCCTGTGCGGGG
>NZ_JALPRI010000020.1:0-144378 GCF_030464785.1 Paraburkholderia sp. SEWSISQ10-3 4 | reverse complement strand
GGCAACACTAATAGACCACTAACAAATCAAGGAAAGGCCAAAGCCCTAAGAACACTGACAAAAGCGCCACGCAGGCAAAAAACCTCAAACCTTAATCCTCATCATCCGTCCAAGGAATATCAACATCAGAAATAAAAGCCACCGTCGCAAACGGCCCCCCATCCTGCCGCCCGATCTTCCCATCAGCCCGTTGCCATTCAACTCTAAAGACCGTCGCCGGATCATCGGCAATCAACCGCACCGTCCGAATCTCATCCGGGTCCTGCTCCTCAACAGGACCATCAAGCGACACTTGCAATTCCTGCGGCCACAGCCCATCAGTCGGATCGTAAATCCTGTCGCCGTCCGGGATCAGCGTGAATGCCTCCACGCCAATCGTCGCCGATGCCTCGACGATCATCTTGCCCAACGCGCGCAGCAACGCCGTCGCCCGTGCCGAGTTGGCCTGGCGAATTGCAAGATCCCCGCGCGTCAGCGCCTGCTCAAGTTTTGGGTTTGTTTTTTGTTGCGCCATTCGATGTCCTGAGTCCTATCGCTCTGTTGTGGGCGGCACGCCCATTCATCGCGCGCCGTGCTCCATTTTTCGGGCTGAATCCTACCACTGGTATGGGCTACAGCACCGCCAGCCGTGCAGTAGAGGCCGACCAGCCCGCCCCGTCCCCACAGTTTAGGTCGTGATTCGCCGTCCGGCAGGGAGATTTGCCTTTCAACGCGCTTCGCCGCGCTTTCGAGCCGGCTTTGGCACCGCAGCATTCGTGGACCTGGCGCCGCCGATTTCTGCGATCAGGTGGTCGCGGAACGCCTTCACCGACGGCGGCAACTCCCGCCCAGCCATCGTCTGAACCTGGATGCTGCGCTGGCGCAACTGCGGATGCGTCAGCGGCATCGCGACGAAGCCGTCGCCGGCGTAACGGTCGCGCACCGACAGCAGCCCCGTGAACATGATCGCCCCGGACTTCTGCGCGTAACGGTACATCGCGCCGCTATTGTTGCAGGTGAGATCGGGCTCGAGCAGCACGCCTTCAAGCGCGCAAGTGATATCGATCAACTGCCGGATCGTCGTGCCAGGCTCCGGCAGCACCAGCGGATAGCGCTGCAGGTCGGCGAGCGAAACCTTCGCGCGCCCGGCCAGCGGATGATCGGCGCGCAGCAACGCCAGCACCGGCGCGCGCTCGGTGTGTTCAACCTTGACGCCCTTTTCCGGCGCGAGACTGAACGTCAGCGCGAGATCGGCATCGCCATCGCGCACCCGGCGAGTGGCCTCGCCCGGTGGCATCACGGAGAGCGTGAAGTCGATCCCCGGGTAGTGGCGACGGAACGCAGCCATCGCGCTGGGCAGGAAATCCGCGGCAAAGCCCTCCGAACTGGCGACCTTGATCATGCTGCCATGCAAGGCCTCGAGGCCGCCGATCTCCTTCATCACATGCTCCGCCTCGAGCAGGCTGCGCTGTGCATAGGCGAGCAGACGCTCGCCCGCTTCGGAGAGCGACATGCCGCGCGGCCGCCGCTCGAACAGCGCAACGCCGAGGTCGCTTTCGAGCCGCGCGATCTGCCGGCTGATCGCCGACACGGCCACATGCAGCCTCGCGGACGCATCGCTAATCGAGCCGGTGCGCGCCACTTCGACGAAATAGCGCAATGCGATGCCGTGTAATGAAAGTGCCATGAGCGACGCCTTTTGCAAGCGGATGTGGCCGTGTGCCAGTGTATCGAGCTTTGCCTTTTCGGCAACGCAAGCTTCGAAAGATGATCATTGTGACAAAAATATCGGCCTCCTAGAATCGTTTCGAAGTTGATGGCCGCGAACCCGACGTGCCACGCACGACGCCGCGTCGCCACTATCCCCCGCACCCCGCATCGGAGACAGATATGAGCCGCAACCAGGCCATCGAACACGCAACGCATCATTTCGAATCAGGCGCTTTCCTCGAGAACCTCAACCGGCGCGTCGGATTTCGCACGGAAAGCCAGGAAAACGATCGCGCGGCTACGTTGCTGTCGTATCTGACCGATGAGATCACGCCCGAAGTCGAAGGGCTCGGCTTCAGCACACGCATCGTCGATAACCCGGCGGAAGGATTCGGGCCGTTCCTGTTCGCCAATCGTCACGAAGACGACAGTCTGCCCACCGTACTGATCTACGGCCACGGCGACGTCGTGCGCGGCTACGACAGTCAATGGCGCGCGCCGCTGACACCTTGGGCCGTGACGATCGAAGGCGAACGCTGGTATGGCCGCGGCACCGCCGACAACAAAGGCCAGCACACCATCAATCTCGCCGCGCTGGCGAGCGTGCTGGCCGCGCGCGACGGCAAGCTCGGCTTCAACGCAAAGCTGCTGATCGAGATGGGCGAGGAAACCGGCTCGCCGGGGCTCGACGCGATCTGCCACAAACATAAAGAAGAACTGGCCGCGGACGTGCTGATAGCCTCCGATGGCCCGCGTCTCGCCGCGCGCCGCCCCACCGTGTTCCTCGGTTCGCGCGGCTCGGTGAACTTCAAGCTCTCGCTAAATCTACGCGACGGCGCGCATCACTCGGGCAACTGGGGCGGTTTGTTGCGCAACCCGGCCACCGTGCTGGCGAACGTGCTTGCAAGCCTCGTCGATGCGCGTGGCGTAATCGCTGTCGACGGCTTGCGTCCGCCGCCGATTCCGGAAGCGGTGCGTCGCGCATTGGCGGATATCACGGTAGGCGGCGGTCCGAACGATCCGGCCGTCGACGATAACTGGGGCGAGCCCGGTCTCACGCCGCCAGAACGTGTGTTCGGCTGGAACAGCTTCGAAGTGCTGGCGTTCAAGGCCGGCAATCCCGAGAACCCGGTCAATGCCATCCCGTCGTCGGCGTTCGCGCATTGCCAGTTGCGCTTCGTGGTCGGCACCGACTGGGAAAACCTGGAACAGCACCTGCGCAAGCATCTGGATGCGAATGGCTTCTCGTTCGTCGAGATCAGCGTCGAGCGCGGTGCGCCGGCCACGCGTCTGAATCCCGACGATCCGTGGGTCACGTGGGCCATCGCTTCGCTCGAACAGACCACCGGCAAGAAGACGGCCGTGCTGCCGAATCTCGGCGGCACGCTGCCCAACGAAGTGTTCGCCGACACGCTCGGACTGCCGACCATCTGGGTGCCGCATTCGTACCCGGCCTGCTCGCAGCACGCGCCGAACGAGCATCTGCTCGGACCGGTGGTGCGCGAGGGTCTGCAGATCATGGCTGGGCTCTTCTGGGATCTCGGCGAGAACTCGCCGCGCTCGACCGCAACGACCCCACAAGCCGCGGCCTAAGCGATCAACGCAGTACGCCTGCCGCCAACCCGCAGTTAACTGTTAGCCGCATCCGCCACGAGACACGCCACGATGAGCACGTCCACCTTGCAAGCCAGCGCCGCGCGGCCGTCCGCCGCAAAGGTCCATCGCATCATTCTCGCGGCGTCGATCGGCAATGCGCTTGAATGGTTCGACCTCGTCGTCTATGGATTTTTCGCGGTGACGATCGCGAAGCTGTTTTTCCCGGCGAGCACCGAAGCAATTTCGTTGATGCTCACGCTCGGCACCTTCGGCATCTCGTACATGATCCGGCCGCTCGGCGGACTCGTGCTCGGCTCGCTCGCGGATCGTGCGGGGCGCAAGGTGTCGCTGCTGCTGTCGATCGGCTTGATGATGATCGGCACGTTGACGATCGCCGTGATGCCGCCGTACGCCGCGATCGGTCTATGGGCGCCAGCCGGCATCATGCTGTCGCGACTCGTTCAAGGCTTCTCGGCGGGTGGCGAGTTCGGCGCTTCCACCGCGTTTCTGGTCGAGCATGCACCCGAGCGGCGCGGCTTCATGGGTAGCTGGCAGTTCGCCAGTCAGGGCATGGCGACGCTGCTCGCCTCCGGCTTCGGCGCGTTGCTGACGAGCCAGCTCACATCGGCGCAACTCGAATCGTGGGGCTGGCGTATTCCGTTTCTGTTCGGCCTCGCGATCGGCCCGGTCGGCTTCTATATTCGCCGCTACGTGGACGAAGGCGCCGAGTTCAACACGGAGCCGAAAACCCGCACACCGCTGCGCGATCTGTTCGGCACGCAGAAGGTGCGCATGCTGCTCGCGGTCGGCTCGCTGGTTATTTCGACCGCGGCCAATTACATGATTCTGTACATGCCGACCTATGCGATCAAGCAACTGCATCTGCCCGCTTCGACCGGCTTCTCAGCGACGCTCGCAACGGGAATCGTGCTGACGGTGCTCACACCGTTCGCCGGCCACCTGTCCGATAGCCTGGGACGCATCCGCATCATGGCCGTCGCCGCGACGTTGATGCTGCTGACTGTCTATCCGACCTTCGTGTATATGAATGCGCATCCGTCGTTCGCCACGATGCTGCTGGCGTTGATCTGGATCGGCGTATTGAAGGCGACGTACTTCGGCGCACTGCCTGCGCTGATGTCGGAGATTTTCCCGACGCAGACACGCGCAACCGGTCTCGCGGTCAGCTACAACATCGGCGTGACGGTGTTCGGCGGCTTTGCGCCCTTCGTGATCACCTGGCTGATCGACGCGAGCGGCAACAAGCTCGCGCCCGGCTTCTATCTGATGTTCTGCGCGGTGGTGAGTTTGCTGGCGCTCAATGCAGTGCGCTCGACGCTGAAGATTCGTTGAGCGAGCCTCGGCGACGTTGATTGAATTCGAGGCAAGCAAGGCGCGGATCAACTCGCCTTGCCGCCCCAGCAGCTACATCAAGGCGCCGGATTAGGCTGCAATTCATGCAGCTTATCGATCTCCGCGAGCACTTCCGGCGAAAGTTTCACCTCGGCACTGGCGATGTTTTCCTTCAACTGATCGAGCGACGTCGCGCCGATCAGATTGCTCGTCAGGAACGGTCGGCTATTGACGAAGGCCAGCGCGAACTGCGCGGGCGACAAACCGTGACGCTTCGCCAGCTCCACATAGCGCGTAGTTGCCTGAATCGCCTGCGGCTTGCTGTAGCGTTGAAAGCGCTCGAACAACGTGATACGGGCGCCGTCCGGACGCGCGCCGCCTTCATACTTGCCCGACAACCAGCCAAAGGCCAGCGGCGAATACGCAAGCAGACCAATGTTGTCGCGATGCGCGTATTCGGACAGACCCACTTCGTACGTGCGGTTCAACAGGCTATACGGATTCTGGATACTGACGATGCGCGGCAAGCCGAGCTTTTCCGCCGCACGCAGAAACTGCGCGACACCCCAGGGCGTTTCGTTCGACACGCCGATATGGCGAATCTTGCCCGCCTTGACGAATTCGGCGAGCACCGACAGCGTTTCTTCGATCGGCACCGTATATTCATCATCGACCCACGGATAGGCGGGACGGCCGAATGTCATCGTGCTGCGATCCGGCCAGTGCAGCTGATACAGATCGACGTAGTCCGTTTGCAGACGCTTCAGGCTATCGTTGAGCGCTTCGGTCAGGTTCTTGCGGTCGAACTGGTTGCCCTCGCCGCGAATATGACGCGGGTTGTGCGGCTGACGCGCCGGGCCGGCGATTTTGGTGGCCAGCACGATCTTCTCGCGCGCGCTGCGATGCTGTGCGATCCACGTGCCGATATAGCGCTCGGTCGAGCCTTGCGTCTCGGGACGTGGCGGCACCGGGTACATTTCCGCGGCGTCGATCAGATTGACGCCATGATCGAGCGCGTAATCGATCTGCGCGTGCGCTTCCTGCTCGGTATTCTGCTCGCCCCATGTCATGGTGCCGAGACCGATCAGGCTAACCTTCACATCCGAGTCGCCGAGTCTGCGGTATTCCATTGAACCTGTCCTGTTGATTGTGAAAACGGAAAGCGCTGACGTTACCATGCCCGCGCGAAGCCTGCAGCGCAGCTAAAATGCTGCTTCAGCGGGCGCTCACACCACCTCGCTCAATGAACTCTCCGTCGACCCACTTGCGATGAATCCCGAACACCTCGAACTGCTGGTCACGCGCGTGATGCCTTACGGAAAATACAAAGGCCGGCTGATCGCGGATCTGCCCGGCCACTATCTGAACTGGTTTGCGAGCCAGGGCTTTCCACCGGGCGAAATCGGCCGTCTGCTGGCGTTGATGCACGAGATCGATCACAACGGTCTGTCCTCGCTGATCGAGCCGTTACGTAAGCGCTGAGAGCGACGCCTTCGGCAAATGCCAGCCATAGGTGACGGCCTGCACACGCAAGATGAAGCACACCGCGCCGCCTGCCAAAGCCGCGACGCCCGGCGGCAAGCCGGCGCGCCGCGCGATCACCACAACGAATGCGCCGGCGAAAGCAGCGGTCGCATAGATGTCGGCATGCAGCACCAGCGGCACGCGCGCCATCAGGACGTCGCGGATCACGCCGCCACCCACACCGGTGATGGTGCCCATCAGCATCGCGATAAACGGACGGATTCCGAACAGCAGCGCTTTCTCTACGCCCGCGACAGCAAAGAGCGCGAGACCGGCGGCGTCGAGCACGGTAATCAGCGCGACAGGAAACTGCTGCACTGTCGAATGGAAAATGAACGTGAGCAGACCGGTGACGAACGTCAAGGCCGGATAACGCCAGTCGCGTATCGCGTTAGGCGGTGAGTCGCCGATCAACAAGTCGCGGATCACCCCGCCGCCGAGCGCCGCGACAAACGAGATCACCATCACGCCCAGCAGATCGAGACCGCCGCGCATCGCGCTCACCGCGCCCTCGATTGCGAAAACAACCGTGCCGGCCAGATCGGCCGCGAGAACGAGCGTTTCGACTTTCGGCTTTATTTTTTGTATCGACAATGTCGGCATCGACGCATCATCCTTTCTGTCTACGAGTAGGCGAAAAGGTATAGCGAAATGCGCCGCGCCGGGTGGAAAATTTGCGCGGCGGAATACAGGCGCACGCCTCGCGCCGACTATTTCGCGAGACGAGGTCTGCCGAGCCCGCTTTCTTCCCTCGGCAGGCAACCCATGGCGCTCAGATGCATCAGCAGACGGCCGACTGCCTCTTCGATCGACATCCGATCGGTTTCGATCATGACATCGGGGTCGAGCGGCACATCGTACGGTCCTGAAACACCCGTGAAATTGGGTATTTCACCGCGCCGCGCACGCACGTAGAGGCCTTTGACATCGCGCGCTTCGCACACGGTCAGCGGCGCATTCACGAACACTTCGACGAAACCAGCGCCGACGATCTCGCGAGCCATGCGCCGATTCTCATGCTCGGGCGAAATCACCGCGGCAATCGCGATGAAGCCCTGTTGCATGACCAGCGCCGCGACGTGCGCGATCCGCCGCAGATTTTCGGCGCGGTCTTCGGGCGTGAAGCCGAGGCCCGCGGTCAGGCCGCGCCGCAGCACGTCGCCGTCGAGCACGATCGAGGCATGTCCGGCTTCTTTGAGACGTTGATGCAAGGCCTCGGCCACGGTCGATTTACCGGCGCCGGACAAGCCGCTCATCCAGATGACGGCTCCACGCGTTGCGCTCACGATTTCCGCTCCGTCCCGTTGGCCATCGCCCCGGCATCTCCCAGAGGCGCCCTTTCGTGTCCGCTGACGCTGCCGGCGGGCGCCAACTCCGGTCCGAGACCGTCGAACAAGGGCTGCAGCAGCGCCTGCTGCGGTTGCCAGCGCTGCAGCGACGTCCTGTAGAGCGGACGGCGCACCTGTGCCGCGCTCGCCGTGTTCACTTGCCGCGTAGTCTCGTGAAACGCCAGACAGCGCTCGTCCCAGTCGAGCCCGCAATGCGCGAGCAGGCGGCGGACATTCCCTTCGAAATCGTCGATCAATTCTTCGTATTTGACTTCGATCATCGTGCCCTCGGGTAACACGCGTTGCCAATGGGCCATCAACGCGCCGTACGCACGATAGTAGCGGCCCAGTTCACCAAGATCGTAGCTGAACGGCACGTCATGAAAAATTCGAGAAAAAATCGACAGACAAGTTTGCAATGGCGAGCGGCTGCTATGAATGAAGCGCGCATTCGGCAACGCCAGATGAATCAGCCCGACGTTGATGAAATTGAACGGGTATTTGTCGGTGAAGCGTGCGTAGCCTTGCGTTGCGTTTTGCATTTCCGGCAGTGACGTCCGCATGCGGCGCAAATAGTCGGCGCCGAGCGTGCGCAATTGCGCTGGGCCGACGCCCTGCAAGGCTTCGATATCGATACGCAAGGGATCGTCGAGATCGCGGCCGATGCAGTTCACCAACGCCTCGCCGAATTCCGTGCGCTCACCCGCGCCGAAAACCTGCGGATGACTCGCGAGAATCTGTTCGATCAGTGTCGACCCCGAGCGTGGCATGCCGACGATAAAGATCGGTGCGTCCGACGCATCGCCCTGACCGCGCCTCGCCGCCAGCACCTCTGAAGTCAGGAGTTCCGGCAAATGCGCGAACAGACCGAGCGACGCGGCTTCGTCATAACGCACGCCGGTGCGGTACAGCGCGTTGCCCTTCAGGAAGTGTTCGAACGACGCATCGTTGCGCCCCAAATCAGACAGCGCCTGACCATACGCGAAGTGGATCTCCGCCTGATTGGCGGGTGTGAGCGAGGCGGCATCGCCGACGAGTTGCTCCAGCGCGGCGAACACCGGATCGTCGGCGCCAAGGCGCCTGGACTGCACGAAGTTGCGGTAGTACAGCGGCACCCGCGGAGCGGCCTCGATCGCGCGGCGATAGGCTTCGTGAGACTCGTCGAAACGACCGAGAGACTGCAAGCAGTTGCCCATGTTGTTGTACGAACCATCGGCTTTGGGATTCAGCCGGACTGCTTCGCGATACGCGTCTACCGCCTGCTCGAGTCGATGCATCTGTTCGAGCGACCACCCGAGGCCGTGACGTAAATCGGTGTTGCGCGGATCGAGCCCGATCCCTTCGTGATAGCGAACGACGGCTTCGGGAAAGCGGTTCAGCGCAGCGAGCGTCGCGGCGAGACGCTCAAGCACGACGACATCAGCGGGATCGAGCGAGCGCGCTGCGTCGAAACATTGGAGTGCGGCCTCAAGATCGCCGCGAGCGGCACAGGCGTCGCCTTCGGCGCGCCATGCTGATGCGGTCGCAGGCTGTGGATCGTGCTTCATTGACGGCCAGGTTCTTGCAGGCTTCGCATCAAGCGGCCCGGGCAATGTGGAGTGCGTTCTTCTTCGTCCAGCGTCAGCAGCAGCATGAGTCTGGATTCAAAGGGAAATTGTCTGACGGGAAAGTATCAGGCGCGCCCTACAGTTACGTTGCAAAAATTTAACCAACTGTTACAGCACGATGAATCCGTCATAGTCTGGAAGGATTGCGCAACGGGCGGCCGCTATGGCGTTGGGTTGCGGTGCATGCGTCGCGGAAGCCAGGCGGTAAATGCGGGCAGTAATTTGCGGACACAAATCCTGCTGAACTCCCGGCTGCGCCGTTTTTCTCATTCACATACGTGGGAGAAAATCGTGAGCAGGCTTATTGCATCAATCGCGATGTTAGCTGTGGCGGCAAGTCTCACCGGGTGCGTGGTCGCGCCAGGATACGACTATACCTACGCGCAGCCCTATTACCCCGGCTACGGTTATGCCTACGGGCCGGCGTATGGACCGGCTTACGGTGCGGTCGACATCTGGGGTGGTTGGGGTGGCTCGTGCTGTTACTACCACGGGCATGACGGAGGCTGGCACGGCGGAGGCTGGCATGGTGGGGGTTGGCACGGAGGCGGCGGCTGGCATGGCGGCGGGGGCTCCCACGGCGGCAGCGGGGGCAGTTCGTGGAGCAGCGGCGGCCATAGTGGGGGGCATGGGCATTGATGCGGTGAGCGGCAGTTGACCTGCCCTCGCCTTGCCCAATCTGCGGACCGAACGGGAGATTTTATGCCTTGCGGTAAAATCGGGTTTTGATTGATGCCGTCCGTCCGCCCCATGTCTTCAGCTCAAACTCCCAGTCCACGCCGCGTTTCCGTCGCGCCCATGATGGACTGGACCGATCGCCACTGCCGCTCGCTGCATCGCGTGATATCGCGTCATACGTGGCTTTACACCGAAATGGTCACCACCGGCGCGTTGCTGCACGGCGATGTGCCGCGCCATCTGGCGTTTACGCCCGAAGAAGCGCCGGTCGCCTTGCAACTCGGTGGCAGTGAGCCTGACGACCTTGCGCGCTCGGCCAAGCTCGGTGAGCAATGGGGCTATGACGAGATCAATCTGAATTGCGGCTGTCCGTCCGAGCGCGTGCAGCGCGGTGCGTTCGGCGCTTGCCTGATGAACGAGCCGAAACTCGTCGCCGATTGCGTGAAGGCGATGCGCGACGCGGTGTCAGTACCGGTGACTGTCAAGCACAGAATCGGTGTCGATGCGGTCGAGGAATATAGCTTCGTGCGCGACTTCGTCGGCACGATCGCGGATGCCGGTTGCAACGTATTCGTCGTGCACGCGCGCAATGCGATTCTCAAGGGCCTGAGCCCGAAAGAGAACCGCGAGATTCCGCCGCTTAAGTACGACTACGCGTATCAGTTGAAGCGCGACTTCCCGCATCTGGAGATCATCATCAATGGCGGTATCAAAACGCTTGATGAGGTAGAGACGCATCTTCAGCATATCGATGGCGTGATGCTTGGGCGTGAGGCATATCACAATCCTTATGTACTCGCAGATGTAGATGCACGCTTCTATGGTTCGACAGATGCACCGCTCACGCGCGAGCAGATCGAGGCAAAGCTGATCGAATATTGCGTGGCTGAAATGGCACGCGGCACGTACCTTGGTTCCATCACGCGTCACGCGCTTGGCCTCTATCGTGGTGAAGCCGGGGCACGTGGATGGCGTCGCGTGTTGTCCGATAGCAAGCGTCTTGCGGCGCGCGATCTGACCATCTTCGATGAGGCAAGACAGCATCTGCGTGAGCCCGTCGAAATTTTTGAATAAAGGACTAGGCAAACGGGATTCTTGTTCGTATAATCTCGTTTCTTCATCGACGAGCCAAGTTTCTCAGCAATGAGTTGCCGGCAAGTCAAGCAGATGTCAGTGGTGGCTGTAGCTCAGTTGGTAGAGTCCAGGATTGTGATTCCTGTTGTCGTGGGTTCGAGCCCCATCAGCCACCCCAAAGAATTCAAGCAGTAAAAAGTTTGACCAAACGGCGTTGTGAGAAATCACAACGCCGTTTTTGTTTTACCTCGCGCTTTGCGACGCCGCGAGGGTTTCAATTGGGAAAGAGAAGCGGATCAAACCAGCCGCACTTCCAGGCGCCTGCCAAGAACGGCGAATGCAGACTCGACCATCTCGATCTTCGATGAATGGCGGAAATTCAAAAGACGATCGACCTGCACCTGGTTGACCTTCAATCGACGCGCCAACTCCGCCTTACGCACGTTCTGTTGCAGCATTTCGTTTGCAAGCAGGACCTTCGAGGTCACGAGAGCAGGAAGCGTTACGACTCGCTGGCCACGCTTTGCCTTCGACGGCAAAGGAATGAACCGCTTTTCCGAAAAGTAGATCTCAAGTGCGGCCTCCAGTGCGTCGAGGGCCTGCACGTCTGCATCATCTTCGTTCTCTCCAACGGTGATCGCTTCAGGCACGTCCGGAAACGTGACGAGGAGCGTGCCATTAGAATCCGGCGTCAGCTCGATGGGGTACGACAACATTACGGTTCTCCAGTGGGACTGCTTCAAGAAAAACACAAAGCCTGCGATTATCGGGAGAGGCCGTCCGCCTCTCCTGCTCATTTAATACCAAGCTGCCTCTTGATCGCCGCGACGAGATGGGTGCCCATTTCCTTGGCGCCGTGATCCGGGAAGATGGTTGTCTTGCCGTTGAGCGTGACCCGGTAGTGACTTGAGCCGCTCCTGTGCTTTTCAAAAGTCGCACCTTGTTTCTTCAGCCACTTCCTAAACTCGCTGTACTTCATGTTCCTCCTCTTGTTGAGCAAGACGAGGAAGAATACAACACAAATGTTGTATCAAAAAACTAAAAAACACAACATCTAAGTTGTATCTTTTTGGGACGTAAGCAGGGCACGAAAGGGAACATCGGGCTTGCGCAATAACTGCAAGCGGCATCGGCGTGCGCTGCGGCCATGATGCAGCGGCGTGATACGAATCAGCGCATTTAATGGCCGGGCGGCAGGCATCCCAAGCGTCGAATACAAGCGCGGTTGGCTAGTAAACACCACCAATAACCCGCCCTCCCAATCGGGTCTTTGCCCGCCGAAAACGCTTGACAGACGGGGTCGGACCACGGCTGATGCCTGTCGCACAACCCTCCGCTCGATTATTTCAATACCGAGAATAGTAATTTCAGATTATCGGTACAAATTTTCAATAGTAGGGGTATACACTGCCTTCCATCGACGTTGCAGACACACCTCACCGGCTCCTGCGACGCCTTCCTGAATGAAATCGAAACTTATCGGAGTCACACCATGAAGACCAAGCTCATCGCCGCCCTGTTGGTTGCTGTTTCTGCCTCGATCGCTGCTCCCGCATTCGCTAGCGGCTACGGCCCGGCACCGTTCTACCGTCCGTCGGTCGGCGCACCGGCTTCGCAACAAGGTCAGAACGCGCAAACCGTTGCAGCTGAACGCGCTAATGCCGATTCGAATGCATACGGTGGCGTGAACACCGTGTCGTCGCAATCGGGTACGCGTGCACCGGCTGAATCGGGCCCGCAATCGGTTTTCTTCGGCCACTAATCGGTCGCCGTTGAAGGTTGCCGTTCACAAGACGGCCGCCGAACTGGGCGCCGCGCATGCAGCAATGCATGTCGGCGCCCAGTTCCGTTTACGGGGCAGCCGCTCCCGCGGCATCAAGGCACGCCCCTTTCGTCATCACGCCTCGCGCACCTCCTCTCTCGGCGCTTCAGAAAAACGAATCCGGTTACCAAACGGATCAATCGTCTCCAGCTCTTTGCCCCACGGCACCTCCTCAATACCCGGTTTCCCGTACTTGTAATCTTTGCGCTGAAGTTCGGCATGCAACGCGTCGATGTCCTGCACCCGCACGAAAATCGTCGAGCCTGGCGTCGCGTCGCCGTGATGCTCGCTCAGATGCAAAATCAGGTCGGAGCGGCGCACCTGCATGTAGAGCGGAAAATTGGCCTCGAAGCGGTGTTCCCAGTCGACGGTGAAGCCGAGAAAGTCCACGTAAAACTCTCTGGCTTTCTCTTCAGAAAAGATGCGGATGATCGGAATGGCAGGCGACAGGTGCACAGCGGTCTCCAGCAAGGCGAAAGATCGTCAGCTTAATCGAATGCGCTTGCCGGCCCACGTGCTTGTGGCGCTTGTGGCTATGAGGCGAACCCGGCATCGATCGTTTCGCGCGCCGCCTTGAAGCCCGCGAGAGCCGCGGCATGCTCGGTGGACCACAGCGTGTCGACGTGCACAAGCCGCCAGTCAACTACCACCGCATCGTTGCGCAACACCCGGAAATGCGCTTTGACGCCGGTGAGCACCTGTTCAACCGCGACTTCAATCTCGTAGTCCTGATAGCGCTCCTGGTAGTCGCCCATGTCGAGGCCCTTCGGCTCCATGATCGCCTCCTTGGTGTCTTGCGTGCCCTTGAATGTTGGCGGCCATACTTTTCCACCGGGCCGTCGTTACGGCTCGGAGCATGCACCGGCCCGCCCTCGCCTGACGATCAGTCGCAATCGCCAGAAAGGTACTGCCGGCCGCTACAGGTGATTTCGACTTCGCCGCCGCTTGCTTCTGCAGCGAGCCCGTTTGTCAGCAACTCCGCCGTGACGGATTGCTCAAACTTCGGCATGGGCTGTCCGACGCCGACATCATTCAGGCGCCGCAACGCTTCAACCGCTTCCGGACTTAATGACTTCGACATGGCCGTCTCCGTCGTGGTGCTCAATTCATCCTAGCAAGTTTCGCGGATGCACGCAGGGGCGCGTCGAGGCATACGGGTTGCGTGCCGTACAGATGTGTCGCGTCAGCAAACCGGCAAGCGGTATCGGAAAGGAGGACGAGATGGAGCGAAACAGAAACAGAATGGCGGCGCTGACGGCGGGCGTCGCGCTCGCGATGTTTGGCGCAGTCGGCACGGCGGCGTTCGCACAAACGCCGAACCCGGCGCCAAAAACACCAGCGGCGTCGCAGAACGGCGGCGCCTCGATGGTCAAGCCGCCCGAGGCGGCCCCCGATTCAGGCGGTTCGAGCAATCCGGACAATATGCCCATCAAGCGTCCGCGCCAGGCGACCAACGACAGGATGATGCACGAGCCGCCCGCCAGCGGCGCCAACGCAAAATAGCGTCGGCGCGCATGACGGTACGAGCTGCGCGGCCAGTGCAGTCGCGCTTACAGGCGCGCGATCGACACCTCCGTCGACTTCACCAGCGCGACCACTTCCGAGCCGACCTTCAGGTCGAGTTCGTCGACCGAACGCGTGGTGATCACCGAGGTGACGATACCGAACGGCGTCTCCACATCGACCTCGGACACCACCGACCCGCGGATGATTTCCTTGACCTTGCCTTTGAACTGATTGCGTACGTTGATTGCGGAAATGGTCATATCGAGTGACTCCAGAAAAGCGATTGAAAACAGTCAGTCAAGGGATGTCAGACGGCCCAGCGGACGTCTGTCGGCCGCGTGAGGCGGCCCTCGTCACGTGCGTCGTAAGCGCGATGGGACAGCGCGTCGTCATTCGGCGCCGTCTTCAGTACGCGTTGCAACACATGTTCTTCCAGCGCGGCAAAACCGGCCGACGCACGCGCCCGTGGGCGCGCCAGCGGCACCGGCTGATCGAGCGCGATGCGCCCTTCTTCGATCAGCAGAATCCGGTCGCCGAGCGCGACGGCTTCGTGCACGTCGTGCGTTACCAGCAACGCGGTAAATTGATGTTCGCGCCACAGGCGTTCGATCAGCGCGTGCATTTCGATGCGCGTCAACGCGTCGAGCGCGCCGAGCGGTTCGTCCAGCAGCAGCAATTGCGGCCGATGCACCAGCGCACGCGCGAGCGCCACACGCTGACGCTGGCCGCCGGAGAGCTGCGCGGGCCAGTCGTTGGCGCGTTCCAGCAAGCCGACTTCGTCGAGCACGGCGCGCGCATCTTCACGGGCGCTGCGGCCGAGGCCAAGCATCACGTTTTGTAGCACGCTCTTCCAGGGCAGAAGCCGCGCGTCCTGGAACATGATGCGCGTGTCGAGCGGCTGGCCGTCTTCGGCGCGCTTTTCGAGCACGCCCGTCGTCGCCTTCTCCAAACCCGCCACCAGGCGCAACAAAGTCGATTTCCCGCAGCCGCTGCGGCCGACGATCGCCACGAAACTGCCGCGCTCGATCGACAAATCAAAATCGGACAGCACCGTGCGCTCGCCGTACTGCTTGCCGACGCCGCGCAATTCGACCGAAAAATCGCCAGAGCGGCTGGCGTCGTTGCGCGCCGATGCACCGGTCGCCGCAGGCACGGCATCAGCGCGCTGGCGATCGTGCGCCGGGTCCGCACGGTCGAAGCCGGCAGCCTCGTCCGCGTTGTGATCGACAGTACGCGGTTGCGCCAGTTCGGCTTCGAGATCGCTGCCCGCGATACCGCCGAACGAGCTCGACAATGTCGTTGCGCTCATGTTTTCGCTCCTCGTTGATAGGCAGGATGCCAACGCAGCGACACACGCTCGAGAGTCTTGGCCAGCACGTCGGCAAGTTTGCCGAGCGCCGCGTACAGCAGGATGCCCACCACCACCACATCGGTTTGCAGAAATTCGCGGGCGTTCATCGTCATGTAGCCGATGCCCGACTGCGCGGAAATGGTTTCAGCGACGATCAGCGTGACCCACATCAGCCCGAACGCAAACCGCACGCCGACCAGAATCGAGGGCAACGCCCCCGGCAAAATCACATGCCGGTACAGCGCGAAGCCCTTCACGCCGTAGCTGCGCGCCATCTCGATCAGGTTGGCATCCACCGAACGGATGCCATGAAACGTGTTCACGTAGACCGGAAAAAACACCCCCAGCGCGACGAGAAACACCTTCGCCTCTTCTTCGATACCGAACCACAGGATCACCAGCGGGATCATCGCCAGCGCGGGAATGTTGCGAACCATCTGCACCGTCGAATCGAGCGCGATTTCAGCGGGTTTGAAGAGACCCGTCGCGAGGCCGAGCACGAGTCCAATGCCGCCGCCGATCGTAAAGCCCGACACCGCGCGCCACGTGCTGACCTTCACGTCCGCCCACATTTCGCCGGACTGGATCAGCGACCATGCGGCCTTCACGACCGCGAGCGGTTCGGGCAGCACACGCGTCGAAAGAATGCCGCTGCGCGCGGCGAATTCCCACGCCAGCAGAATCGCCAGCGGCACGAGCCACGGCGCGAGAGGCGCGCCGATGCGCCGCAATGCGCCGACGAGGCCCGCGCCGAAAGCCGCGCCCGAGCCTGCCTGTGTGCCTCGTTCCGCACTCACAGTGGATTGAGCCATGATGATTGTCCTCGTTGCTTATCGATGGGCGTCATTGCCGAACCGGGCGCAAGCGCTCAGCTCGAACTTGCCGCCTTCGGCAGATAGTTGTTGCCGACGATCTCGCCGAACGGCCCCGACAGCGGACCGCCGGCGACCTTGCTTTGATGGCCCGGCAGCAGCGGGAACACCAGTTCAGCGAAGCGATACGACTCTTCGAGATGCGGATAGCCGGACAGGATGAACGTGTCGACACCGAGCGCCGCGTACTCGTTCATCAGCGCGGCCACCTGCTCGGGATTGCCGACCAGCGCCGTCCCCGCACCACCGCGGACGAGACCGACGCCCGCCCACAGATGCGGATATACCTCGAGTTCCGCGCGTCCGCCGCGCTTGCCGCCGTGCAACGCGGCCATGCGGCGCTGTCCTTCGGAATCCATCTTCGAGAACGAAGCCTGCGCACGGGAAATGGTTTCGTCGTCGAGCTTGCTGATCAGCTTGTCGGCGGCAGCCCATGCTTCTTCTTCGGTCTCGCGCACGATGACGTGAAAGCGAATGCCGAACTTGATCTTGCGGCCACGCGCTTCGGCGCGGGCGCGAATGTCGGCGATCTTCTTCGCGACGGCCGCGGGCGGCTCGCCCCACGTCAGATACGTGTCGATGTGATCGCCCGCGATGTCGTGAGCAGCCGCCGACGAACCGCCGAACCACAGCGGCGGGTGCGGGTTCTGCACCGGCGGATACAACGCCTTGCCACCCTTCGAGGTCAGATGCTTGCCGTTGAAATCGATCGAATCGTTGGTATGCGCGGCCGTCAGCAGCTTGCGCCAGATATGCAGGAATTCGTCGGTGATTTCATAGCGCGTGTCGTGATCGACGAACACGCCGTCGCCTTCCAGTTCAGCCGAATCGCCGCCCGTCACGACGTTGATCAGGAGACGCCCATTCGACAGGCGGTCGAACGTCGCCGCCATGCGCGCCGCCAGACCCGGCGACGAAATGCCCGGACGGATCGCCACCAGAAACTTCAGACGTTTGGTCGCGGCGATCAGGCTCGACGCGACGACCCATGCGTCTTCACACGAACGGCCGGTCGGCAGCAGCACGCCCTCGTAGCCGAGCGTGTCGGCGGCGACGGCGATCTGCTGGAAATAGTCGTAATCCGCTGCGCGTGCGCCTTGGGACGTACCGAGATAGCGGCTATCGCCGTGAGTCGGAATGAACCAGAACACATTCATTTGCTGCTCCTGCTTGTTCGAAACTGGATTGAATGGAAACGGTGCGTCGAGTGAACGCGCGTACGCCGGCCGCGCGCATCCCTCCGGCACAAGAGCCGGAGACGCAGGCGCAAAAAAGGAACGGAAAAACTGCGGCGAAAAGCGGACTAGTTCCGACAGCGCATCCGCAAGCGCGTGTGTGCCATGGAGCGGCTGAAGATCGGCATCAGGCAGGACATCGCGACGGCTTCCCTCGACCAGACGTGCGCGTGATGCGCTCGATTAAATGGGCGACGGCGGCAAACACCGTCTGCATGGAGAAACAGTCTATGGATCGAGGCGCGGCTTTTGAACGATTTTTTTTAGCTTAGGTTTTCCACTTTCGTGATTAGCCCGACGCTAAAGCATACGGATGTTGCGCCTTACCTACGCTGGAAGCGGGGTACCCCTATATATAATGGCGCCACGTTTCCAATAATCCGGTGCAGGCCGCGTGAACCACGCAGCCTGATCTCTCGCGGTGCAATGCATGCAAAAACTCATCCTGCCGTTCGTCGCCGGTTTTCTGGCTTCCCTGTTTTTTCATGAATCGACTCTGGCGCTGCTGCACGCAGCCGGTCTGATCGACCCAACCGGTTTTTCAACCGCGCCGTTTTTGCCGCTCGGGCTGCCGGAGTTTATTGCCAATGCGATCTGGAGCGCATTCTGGGCTGTGCTCATGGCGTGGCTGTTGCGCGTTGCACCGGGGCGCCGCGCGCCGTGGGTGCCCGCCTTCGTGTTCGGTGGTCTCGCGTTGACGGCGGCGAGCGTGTTTGTGGTCGATCCGTTGCGCGGCATCTGGCCGAGCGGCAACATGCTGCCGCGCCTCGCGGTGGGTTTCGCGGCGAACGCGATGTGGGGCTGGGGCGCGCTGGTGTTCATGCGCGCATTCATGGCGAGCGAAGACGAAGACTGAGGGTCTTACTGGTGCCTGCTTAACCGCGCAGATCGTGCAACGGGTGTTCGTTTGCCGGCCACGGGCTTTCGAACATCTTCGCCACATCGGCGGCGCTCACGTCTTCGATGCGTGCAAAACGCCAGCGCGGCGCGTTGTCCTTGTCGATAATGCGTGCGCGAATCCCTTCAATCGTGTCGCCATGCGCGAAGCACGTGCGCGTCAGATCGAGATCGCCGCGCAGCACGTCGGCCATCGAACCCTCCGCGCGCGTCACCACTTCCAGCGACACAGCCATCGACAACGGCGAACGTTCGCGTAACACGGCAATCGTCTGCTCAGCCCAATCGGCAGAATCGCCGCCGTGCTCGCGTTCCTGCTCCAGCGACGCGAGAATCCGCGTCATGTCGGGTAACGCGAAATGCCGATCGATCAACGCGCGCGTGCTCGCGAGCGGTGAAGCGTCGGGCTCCGGCGCGACCTGATGCCTGGCGGCCTCACGCTCGATACACGCCACCACGTCTGCACCTCGTTCAAACGGCTCGCTGCGCAATGTATCGACTAGCGCGGGCAATGCCGCGTCGTCGATATAGGCGTCGGCGAGACCTGCGTAGAGGGCGTCTGCTGCGCCGATCGTCTCCCCTGTGACCGCCAGATATCGGCCGAGCGCGCCCGGCGTGCGCGCCAGAAACCAGCTCGCGCCGACATCGGGAAAGAGGCCAATGCGGGTCTCCGGCATCGCCATCTTCGTCGAGTTTGTCACCACCCGCAGGCCGCCGGTACGATGCGCGCCCTGCGAAATCCCCATGCCGCCGCCCATCACGACACCGTTCGTCAAGGCGATATACGGCTTCGGGTACGTGAAAATCGCGTGATTGAGCCGGTATTCCTCGGTGAAAAACGTATCGCGCGCATCATGCTCGCCGCGCTGCGCCGACTCGTACAGAAAGCGCACATCGCCGCCCGCGCAAAACGCGCGCGGATGCTGGCTGCGCACTACTACGGCAAGCACGTCGGGATTTTCGCGCCACTGCTCGAGCGCCGCGTGCATCGCGAGAATCATGCCGGTAGACAGCGCGTTGAGCGCCTTCGGTCTTTCCAGTTCGATGAAGCCGATGCCGTTGGCTACGTAAGTCGCGACTTCGTCGCTGACGGCGGGCGAGGCGGAAATAGACATGGAGAGCTTGGCGCGATGGCGCGAAATGAACCGGAACTGAACGTTATCACGCGCTCGCGGCTTTGGGCTTGGTGGCGGGTTTGACGCCCGTCTCAGCGGGCGATTCTGCGTGCGCTTCGGAGTGCGATTGCGCTGGCGCTTCAGCGGACTTTTTCTTGCCGGCACGCGTGGATTTTGCGGCGCCTTGCGGTTGCCCGGCGGGTTGCGTACCTAGCCAGGTATCAAGCGCGACGCCCACCACCGTATCCAGCGGCGCGCTCGGAAACACGGGGCATGTGAGGTTGAGCGCGACGATGCCATGCAGGGTCGCCCAGAACGCCTCCGCCCACACGGCCACGTCCATCGATGCAGACAAGCGCCCTGCTGCTTTCAACTCTTCGAGCGCGCGCAGCATGATGTGTAACGCGGCATCGCCGGGGTCGTCGTCTGATTTCGCGGGCGCGAGGTTCGCTTTTCCTGAGGCGGTTGTTCCTGCTGCGGCTGTCCCAGCGACCGTAGCCTCCGCCGTTTCGTTCGCGGCACCAGCGCCTGCATCCACGACCGCTGCCAGCGCCCCATCCACACCCTTGCGAGCCGCACCAGCCGCCCCGCCCAGCGCCGCGCCCGTGTAGCTCGGGTCTTCCATGAAGATCAGCCGGTAGGTTTCCGGATGCGCAACACCGAATGCCACATACGCACGCCCGAGCGCCTTCAGGCGTTCAGCCGGATCGGCGATCTGCGCGAGCGGCACGAAGGTAGCCAGCAATTGCGCATAACCTTCAGCACACAAGGCCTGCGCAATTTCATCGCGGCTCGCGAAGTGAAGGTACAGCGTGGCGGGTGAATACTCGATGGCGTCGGCAATCTTGCGCATCGAAAGCGCAGCAAAGCCTTCGCGCATCACGATGCGCCGCGCTGCATCGAGGATGCGTTCGCGCAGCGCCTGTTTCTGACGGCTTTTTCGTTCGACGATTCCCATGCCGCGCATTTTCGGCTTGACAAACTGAAAAGTCAAATTAAACTGAACACCGTTTACTGAACAGTGTTCACTAAATTCTCATCGATCAGACAAGCTCATCCAGGCGCGATGCGGCGCCGTCTTCAGGAGTCGTTCATGCAAGCTACAGGGAAAGTGGGTTTATTCGGTGCTGCCGGCGCCGCCGGTCAAATCATCGGGGCGGCGCTGAGCGCGGCGGGCCGGGATTATCGGGTAGTCGGCCGCTCGCGCGCGCCGCTCGAGGCGGCCTTCGGCCACGACCCGCATGCGGAAATCGTCACGTGGAATCCGGACGACCCGGCTTCGATCAGCGCCGCTGCGGCCGGTTTGCAGACGGTGATCTACCTGGTGGGCGTGCCCTACGATCAGTTCGCCTCACATCCGCCTCTCATGCAAAAAACCCTCGACGGCGTGACGGCGGCAGGCGTCGAACGCTTCATTCTGATCGGCACCGTGTATCCGTACGGCCGCGCGCGCAGCAATCCGATTAACGAAGATCATCCGCGTGAGCCCCATACGTTCAAAGGCAAGATGCGGCTCGAGCAGGAAAAACTGGTGCTGGCGGCACACGGACGCGCGAGCGGGTCGACCAGTTTGTCGACCCTGGTGCTGCGCCTGCCGGATTTCTACGGCCACTGCATCGAACGCAGCCTGATCAACGGCATATTCGAGGGCGCGGCGCACGGCAAGCGCGCGCAGGTGATCGGGCCGGTCGATGTGCCGCACGAATTCATCTACCTGCCGGATATCGGCCCGGTGGTCGAGAAACTCACACGTACGCCGGAAGCGTACGGCCGCTGGTGGCATCTGGCCGGCACGGGCACGATCACGCAGCGCGAAGTGGCGAGACAGGCCTATGCGCTGGCGGGCCGCGAGCCGAAACTGATGGTGGCCGGCAAGACGCTGCTGCGCGTGTTCGGCCTCTTCAATCCGATTATGCGAGAACTGGTGGAGATGAACTACCTGATGACCGAGCCGGTTGTGCTCGACGACTCGGCACTGACACAGTTGATCGGCCCGATCGCCAAAACCTCGTACAAAGACGGTATCCGGCAAGCGTTCGACGCCGCGCGCGCAGCGGCATCGGTGAATACGGACACGCACCGGGACGCCGCGAAAACCGCCTGATTGTCGATGTGGACGGCTTTCGCAAGCGAGCGGATGTGAAGCGCGTGATTCGTGCGTGTGCGAACGAACAGGATCAGCCCGCCATATTGCCGGGCGGAAAGTGGCCGCTCTTGAGCAGGACAGGCGTGCCATTGCTGATCTGCAAATGTTCGCGCGCAACCGCCTCGATGCGCGGACGCCCGGCGTCGAACGCGCGCATCCAGCCGTCGAGATCCTCGGTGTACGCGCCGAAGTGGTCTTCGAGCGCCTCGACGGAGATCGCGCACGGCACCGGTTCGCCGTCCACAAGCGCGCGAAAGACCACCGTCAGATTGGAGTCGCGGTAAGCGGGCGCGTCCGCGGGAAACCGAATTTCCATGGTCGCCTCATCAGAAGGATCCGGCAGGAAATGGACACCGGGGAGAACCGGCCGCCCCCGGATATGCCCGATATGTTACTCGCGCGCCTGGACCGCGGTCCACCCTCCAGCGTCTGCCCGATCAACGGCGCGCGCCCCATGCCCGTAAGCTACGGATGCAAATCGACACACCGGATTGCACTTGTGCCGACTACCCCTGTCGAACTGGTTCACCGGCACGATCCGTGCTGACGCAATGACGCCATTTCGAGGTCAACGAGCACAGTATGGGAAAATATTTTCTGCAGAACCACGAACTGCCTGAGCCGGATGCGGCAAACACCTGGTTTGCCTATGCCGAAAGCCACGGCATCGACATTCCTAAAGCCATTAGCATCTGGGAAGACGCAGCGACCGAAAGCGGCTCGGAAAGCCGCCAAATGGTCCGCGCGGCAGGCATCACGATCGAAACGCCTTAACCTTGTGGGCACACCGCCGGTGTGCGTGGCGAGTCTCGATACCTATTTGAAAGGAAACATCACGATGCATTTCATGACGCAACTGCGCCGCTCCGGCCGCTTCCGACCCAGCAGCGCCGCGCTTGCTCTCGTGCGCAGGGCTTCCCTGTCTGCCGCGCTGCCCGCCGCTGTGCTGCTCGGCGCGGGTCTCACCGGCTGCGCATCGTCGAACACCACCTCGCTGATCAATCTGCCGAACGGCCAGACCGGCTTTGCGGTGAACTGCAGCGGCGCCGACGCCGCGTCCAGTTGGGCTTCCTGCTACGTGCAGGCCGGCAAGGCATGTGGCGCAACCGGCTACGACATCGTGTCGAAAGACAACGACGAAGGCGGCACCGCGGGCGGCAGCGTCACGAACGTTGTCTCGGCCAACGTGAAAAACCGTTCGATGATCGTGCGCTGCAAGTAACGCTCAGTGGGCGCTCAGTGCGCCTGCATCTTCGAGAACATATTGAGCACGGCGACCCCGGCAATGATCAGCCCGAGTCCGATGATGGCCGGCACGTCCGGCACTTGCCGGTACATCACGACCGCGACCAGCGTGATCAGCACGATGCCGGCGCCTGACCACACGGCGTAGACGATGCCCACCGGAATAGTCTTCAGCGTGAGCGACAGGCAATAGAACGCGATGCCGTAGCCGATCACCACGACCGCTGCGGGGAGCAGCCGCGAAAAACCTTCCGAGGCCCGCATCGCGGAAGTCGCGATGACTTCGGCAACGATCGCAATAGCGAGCAATGCATAAGGAGGCATCCGCATCGCCTCAGGCCTTTGCAAGCGCGAGCTTGCTGTAGTCGTGGCCGAGGTGCGCGCACAGCGCTTCCACCACCAGCTCATGATCGGCGCGTTGCGGCAAACCGGACACCGTGATCGAGCCGATCACACCGGCGCCCGCCACCGTCAACGGAAACGCGCCGCCGTGGGACGCATATTCCGTGACCGGCAAACCGTGCTTGTCGGCGAGCGTGCTGCCCGCCTGTTGCATCTTCAAACCGATCGCGTACGAGCTGCGGCGGAAATGCGCGACCGTGTTGCCCTTGCGACGCGCCCAGTCGACGTTGTCCGGCGTCGCGCCTTCGAGCAAGCTGAAGAACAGCGGTTGACCGAATGTGCGCACGTCGATAGCCGCTGCAATGCCGCGTGCTTTCGCGACTTCGTGCAGATAGGCGCCGATCTGCCATGCACGGTCGGTATCGAATTGCGGGAACACCAGCGCTTGTTCCTGAGCGGCAATCACCTGTAGATCGTGAGCGATATCCATGGAGTTCTGAACAAGGTAAGAAGTGAAGCGCAGGCCGTTGCACATGCATCCCGGCGCGCGAAGAGAACCTGGATTCTAGCGCAGCGCGCTACGCGGGCCTTCCGGCATACGACGCTGGCAATTCATGCCGCGACTTTGGAGGCTGCTGCGCTTTGGCGTTCCGCTTTAAGGTCCACACCCCAGCGATGCGTATTGAAGTCGCTCCTTAACTAGCTATTGCGTTGGTCTCCGCTTTGTTCTATAATCTTTTCTTCGACGGACGCGGGGTGGAGCAGTCTGGCAGCTCGTCGGGCTCATAACCCGAAGGTCGTAGGTTCAAATCCTACCCCCGCAACCAAGTAGCACTAAATTGGTTCGAAGACGTCGAAAAAACTTCAAAGGCTTGCCCAACCGGCAGGCCTTTTTTGTTTTCTGCCTCCTGCTTTCCGCTTCGAGATTGCGCGCGCTCACACGCCCGCTCGTGCTTTGCACTCGTTGATCCGGACTCCAAACATATCCGCATTTTTCCTCTGCGGTATTCGCAATACCGTCGCGTCGACGGGGCGCCTGATCAGCGAAATCTCCTCACTCCGCACCGACTGGCAGACACCGCCATGGCCCGCTGCTGACAAAGCGCGCCCCAGTGATAAACTCCCATCACCCTTTCTCGTCCCCTTCCTATGAAATTCTGTTCTGTCTGCGGCCACGGCGTCAGCCTGAGCATTCCGCCGGGTGACAACCGCGAGCGCTTCGTGTGTGGAAGTTGCGGCACGGTGCATTATCAGAATCCGCGCAACGTGGTCGGCACCGTCCCGGTCTGGGACGACAAAGTGCTGCTGTGCCGTCGCGCAATCGAACCGCGCTACGGCTACTGGACGCTGCCGGCAGGCTTCATGGAAATGGGTGAAACCACCGCCGAAGCGGCTTCGCGCGAAACGCTGGAAGAAGCCGGCGCGCGCGTCGAGGTGCAGAGCCTGTTCTCGCTGCTGAACGTGCCGCACGTGCATCAGGTGCATCTGTTCTATATGGCGCGCCTGCTCGACCTCGACATCGAAGCCGGCGAGGAAAGCCTCGAAGTCAAACTCTTCGAGGAACACGAGATTCCGTGGGACGAGATCGCCTTCCCCACCGTCGGCCAGACCTTGCGCTTCTTTTTCGCCGACCGTGCGGCCGGTAGTTACGGCCTGCACACGGGCGACATCTTCCGCTCGCTGCGCGAAGGTTGAGCGGCGCGCATGGTTCCCTGGCTCGGACCTGACGATCCGTTTCCCTCCGTCGAGCGCGCGCTCGGCGCGGCAAGCGGCGCACCCGGCCTGCTCGCCGCCAGCGGCGACCTGCTGCCGTCGCGGCTGATCGACGCCTATCGGCGCGGCATCTTCCCATGGTATTCGGACGGTCAGCCGGTCTTGTGGTGGAGTCCCGATCCGCGCATGATCCTGCGCCCTGCCGAGTTCAAACTCTCGCCGTCGCTGCGTAAAACGCTCAAGCGCGTGCTGCGCGAGGACGCGTGGGAAATCCGCGTCGACCATGATTTTGCCGCCGTGATGCGCGCCTGTGCGCAGGCGCCGCGGCGCGGCCAGCGCGGCACGTGGATCACCGCGGACGTGGTCGAAGCGTATTCGTCGCTGCACCGGGTCGGCGATGCGCACAGCATCGAGACCTGGTTCGAAGGCAAGCGTGTAGGCGGTTTATACGGGGTGTCGTTCGGCCGGATGTTCTTCGGCGAATCGATGTTCGCCGAGGTCACCGATGCGTCGAAAATGGCGCTGGCCGCGCTTGTCGGACACTTGCGCTGTCACGAAATAGAAATGATAGACTGCCAGCAGAACACGTCGCATCTGGCGTCGCTGGGCGGTCGCGAGATAGCGCGCAAAGCGTTCATCGCGCATGTTCGCGCGTCTGTCGACGCACCGCCGATTCCCTGGCGTTTCGACAAGACCGTCTTGCGCGATGTCGTCGCGCCGGCGGCGTAGGAAGAATCAGGCCGAATCCGGATCCGTCGCCTACCGAGCCGCGGGTCACGAGCCGCGGGTTTCAAACCGCAAGGCGCCGGGTTTGCAATACCAGAGACGCTTCGACGAGAGCTGCCAACGTGACTCATCCCAACGAGCTGCCTCTTTCTCCGCTTTCAGCGCTGCAATTTTATGCAACGGCGCCCTATCCCTGCAGTTATCTGGATGGACGCATCGCGCGTTCGCAAGTCGCCACGCCCAGTCACCTGATCAACTCCGACGTCTATACCGATCTCGTCAAAGCTGGCTTCCGTCGTTCGGGCGTGTTCACTTACCGACCGTATTGCGATGGCTGCCGCGCCTGCGTGCCAGTGCGCGTGCCGGTCGATCATTTCGAGGCGAACCGCACGCAACGCCGGGTCTGGAAGAAGCACGGCGAGCTGATCGCAACGGTCGCCCCGCTGCACTACGACGAAGAACACTACGCGCTCTATATGCGCTATCAGTCGGCACGGCATGCCGGCGGCGGCATGGACCGCGACAGCCGCGACCAGTACGAACAGTTCCTGCTGCAGAGCCGGATCAACTCGAGGCTAGTGGAATTCCGCGAGCCGCTGCCGGACCATCCGTCAGCGCCGGGCATTCTGCGCATGATCAGCATGATCGACATCCTCGGCGACGGGCTCTCGTCGGTGTACACGTTCTTCGAGCCGGGTCTGCCGCACACCAGCTTCGGCACCTACAACATCTATTGGCAGATCGAGCAGGCAAGGAGCCTCAAGCTGCCCTACGTGTACCTCGGCTACTGGATTCGCGAGAGTCCGAAGATGGCCTACAAGGCGAATTTCCGGCCGCTCGAAGGTTTGATCGATGGTGTCTGGAAGGTGCTCGATCCAACCAGCATCGATCTGCCGCCGGTCGATCTGGCGATTCAGGGCAGGCGCGGGCCGCTGCGGCCTTAACCTGGCAATAACGTAGCCATAACGTGCACAACCTGGCCACATCAGTCCCTCCCAGTTAGTCTCATTAATGCCCCAAAGCCGGTAAAATGGCGGGTTACCATTTTCCGGCCGCCCGGCTTCGTCCCGTGTTCAGTTCCCTCTACCCGCTCGTACGCGCCCAACTCTTTCGCATGGACGCGGAAGACGCTCACCACCTGACTTTGCGCGCGCTCGGCGCCGCGGGCCGCACCGGCCTCGCAAGCGCGCTCGCGCCACACGTGCCGGATTCGCCGCGCACCGTAATGGGGCTGACGTTCAAGAACCCGGTCGGACTTGCCGCGGGTCTCGACAAGGACGGCGCGTGCATCGACGGTCTGGCGGCGCTCGGCTTCGGCTTCATCGAAGTGGGCACGGTCACGCCGCGCGCCCAGCCGGGCAATCCGCGCCCGCGCATGTTCCGCCTGCCCGAGGCGAATGCCGTGATCAACCGGATGGGCTTCAACAACGCGGGTGTCGACCAGTTCGTCAAGAACGTGCAGGCCGCGCGTTATCGCGGCATTCTCGGGCTGAACATCGGCAAGAACGCCGACACGCCGATCGAGCGCGCCGCCGAAGACTATCTGTACTGCCTCGAACGCGTGTACCCGTTCGCGAGCTACGTGACGGTCAACATCTCGTCGCCGAATACGAAGAATCTGCGCCAGCTGCAAGGCGCGGGCGAACTCGACGCGCTGCTCGCCGCGCTCAAGGACAAGCAGCAGCGTCTCGCCGACATGCACGGCAAGCTAGTGCCGCTCGCCCTGAAGATCGCGCCGGACCTCGACGACGAACAGATCAAATCGATCGCCGATACGCTGTTGCGCCACAAGTTCGAAGGCGTGATCGCCACCAACACCACGCTGTCGCGCACCGCCGTCACCGGCATGCAATACGGCGACGAAGCCGGCGGCCTGTCGGGCAAGCCCGTGTTCGACGCGTCGAACGAAGTGATCCGCAAGCTGCGCGCCGAAGTCGGCGAAGCGGTGCCGATCATCGGCGTGGGCGGGATTTTCTCGGGCGAAGATGCGCGGGCCAAGCTCGCGGCAGGCGCTTCGCTGGTGCAGCTCTATACCGGCTTCATCTACCGCGGACCCGCGCTGGTGGCCGAATGCGCGCAGGCGCTGCGCTAAGCCGCCCCCGGCCCGCCTCCGTAATATAGACATAAACAAACGGTATTTAAGTTTCGATAGTCTGCTTTGCTATGCTTTCGTCTGTTAAAACGCCAGACGAACAAAAAGGAACTCGATGAAATTTGGCTTGCTGAAAAAGATGCTCGTCGCCGGCCTGATCGGCGCGTCGTTTACTGCGGTCACCGCCCATGCGGACGACCTGCTTGACCAGGTTAAACAGCGCGGCACTCTGCGCATCGGCCTGGAAGGCACCTTCCCGCCGTTCAATTCGAAAGCGCCGTCAGGCGAACTGGTCGGCTATGACGTCGACATCGCCAAGGCCGTTGCCGCCAAGCTCGGCGTGAAGCCGGAATTCGTCACGACCGAGTGGAGCGGCATCATCGCCGGTCTGCAGGCAAACAAGTTCGATGTGATCGTCAACCAGGTCGGCATTACGGACGCACGCAAGCAGGCGCTCGACTTCTCGCCGGCGTACACGTACTCGGCAGCACAACTGATCCAGCGTAAGGACGACACGCGCCAGTTCAAATCGCTCGACGATCTGAAGGGCAAGAAGCTCGGCGTCGGTCTGGGCACGAACTACATGGACATGGCGAAGTCGGTGCCGGGCATCGACGTGAAGACGTATCCGGGCGCACCCGAATACCTGCGCGATCTGGCCTCCGGCCGTCTGGATGCGGCGCTGAACGACCGCCTGATGCTCGCGTATCTGATGAAGAACTCGCAACTGCCGCTGCGCACGGGCGCAACGGTCGGCGCGGGCAACCCGTCGGGTATTCCGTTCAGAAAGGGCAACCCGAAGTTCGCCAAGGCGATCGACGACGCCATGACCCAGCTCGAAGCGGACGGCACGTTCTCGAAGATCTCGGACAAATGGTTCGGCATCGACGTCAGCAAGCCGATCAAGTAACGCACGCTGGATGAAACGAAGGGCGGCATCGTCGACGATGCCGCCCTTCGCTTTTGTCTATCATGTGCGCCCATGCGCACTCTGCGCGCCAACCTTACCCACCGCTCATGTCCACCACTTCCCTGCTCGTCCAATCGCTTCCTGTGCTCGCACAGGGCGCCGTCCTGACGGTCAAGTTCGCGGTTCTGTCGATGATCTTCGGCCTGATTGCCGGCGCCGTGCTCGCGGTGATGGGCGTCAGCCACAACCGCGCGCTGAACTGGATCGCGCGTGTGTATGTCAGCGTGTTCCGCGGTACGCCGCTGCTGGTACAGATCTTCGTGATCTATTACGGCTTGCCGAGTCTCGGTATTTCGCTCGACCCCACGCCCGCGGGCGTGATTGCGTTGTCGGCGAACGTGGCGGCGTATCTGTCGGAGAGCATGCGTGGCGCGATTCTCGGCATTCCCAACGGCCAATGGCTGGCCGCCTATAGCCTGGGGCTCTCGCGGCGTCAGACGCTGCGCTACGTGATCGCGCCACAAGCCTTGCGCATCGCCGTGCCGAGTCTGTCGAACAGTTTGATCAGCCTGATCAAGGATACGTCGCTGGTGTCGGTGATCACCGTGACCGAGTTGCTACGCAGCGCGCAGGAAATCATCGCGTCGACTTATCAGCCGCTGCCGCTGTATCTCGCGGCCGCCGCGGTCTACTGGGTGCTGTGCCAGGTGCTCGAGTGGGTGCAGCACTGGTACGAAAAGCGCCTGGCGCTGCCGTCACGTCACTGAAGTGAACTGAACCCAGCTGAACCCGTAACGCCGCCGCGCAGCCTACCGGCTGGCGGCTAGCGACGCCGCATCCAGCGGTGCGCCGAAGCGCTCGAAGCGCGGTTTGTAGTAGTGGTCCGGGTCGAGCGAATACGCGACATGACGCGTGCGGCCCATCAGTTCCTTGCGCGGAAAGAAGCCAAAGTAACGCGAGTCGGCGCTGTTGTCGCGATTGTCGCCGAGCATCAGATACTCGCCTTGCGGCACGACCACCGGGCCGAACGAATTGCGCGGACTCGGCGCGTCAGGCGCGAGCCGCACCGTGTGCGTCACGCCGTCGAAGCGTTCGGTCAGATAGTCGCCGGGAGATGTCGCATCGCCCGGCAGCGGCTTGAGTTTGAGCGGCTGATAATCAGCCCGCACACCGTTCACGTACAACACGTTGTCGCGCATCGCGACGCTGTCGCCGGGCAAGCCGATCAGACGCTTGACGATCAACTCATGCGCAGCCGAAGAATCGATCGTGACGATGTCGCCGCGCTGCGGATCGTGCAGATGCGCGATCGTGATGTGCGTGAGCGGCACGCGCAGATCGTAGGCCATCTTGTCGACGAAAATCCGGTCGCCTTCGCGAATCGTCGGCAACATCGAGCCGCTCGGCACGACGTTCCAGTCGGCCACGGCGCTGCGAAACAGCACCATCAGGAATAGAAAGGCGACGAGGCTCTTGTTGTCGCGCCACAGTTTTCCAAGCATGCGCATCGCAGGCGGCTCCAGTGGAAGGTGATCGAAAGCTGTGGGTACGCGGCCCTTTTTTGTCGAGTCCACGTGCCCGCGCAAATCGTACCACCGCCGCGGAAAGCAACGCAGCGACGGACTCTCACTCCCCGGCGAACTTGAGCCCCAACGCGGCGCGCGCCGCATCGGCCATTTCGATCATCTGCAGCGACTTGCTGTGCGGCATCAGCGGGCTCTCAATCTGCCCCGCCCGAATCAGTTCGCAGAAATGCGCGGTCTCGTAGTTCAGACCGCCGCCTTCGAACGGCTCGTCGAGCTCGACCACACGACCGTCGCCGTAGCGGATCGTCGCACGCGACGGATTCCACCAGGGTTCATGAATCGTGACATGGCCGCTCGTGGCCATCAGCAACGCGTCGCCCTTGCCGTGCAGATCGAGTCCGCAGAACAACTGGGAGATACCGCGTTCATGCTGGCTGTTCAGGCTCGCGAACATATCGACGCCGGTCGAGCCGAGCCGCCCGAGCGTCTGCACCTCACGCGGCGCACCGAGCCAGTCGACCGCGAGAAACATCTCGTAGACGCCGATATCGAGCAGCGCGCCGCCCGCATGCTCGAACGACAACGATGGATGATCGTTCGGCACGCCCGGCACCGAGCAGCCGGCGCGCACGAGCCCCACCTCGCCGATCGGCTCGGCATCCAGATGCGCGCGCAACTTTCTGTAGAGCGGATAAAACGGCGGCTTCATGGCTTCCATGAAAAGCCGTTGCTCGGCGCGCGCGACCTCGAGCACACGCTCGAGTTGCGGCTTGTTGATGGTGGCGGGTTTTTCGCACAGCACGTGCAGACCGGCTTTAAGCGCGGCGATCGCGTAATCCGCGTGACTGTCCTGGACCGTGGCGATATAAAGCGCGTCGATACCGCTCGCGAGCAGCGCGTCGAAACTCGCGCACACGTCGCCGCCGAATTCCGCGGCGAAGGCCATGGCCGGTTCGGCGCGGCGTGACCACAGTGCGCTCAGCGACGCCTGCGGCACATGAGTGAGCCCTTGAGCGAAGCGACGGGCAATGCGGCCCGTCCCGACGATCCCCCAGCGAATCGTGCCGCCCGCGGGGGTTTCCTGCGTTGCAATTGTCATCGTTCCTTCGAGTCCGTGCAGTTCAGAACAGGCGCTATTGTGACGCAAGCCACGCGCGCATGCGCGGGCATGCTGTCGCGCCGTTCGTTATGCAAGGTCCCCTCGCAGGAAAGCACCTCCGTCGCCGCCGTAGCGGCCGTGCTCAGCGCACCGGGGGTTCCGACGTAAAGCTGCTGCCGATCTCTTCCGCGGTGTAGTCGATCATCGCCAACGAGGCGATTTCGGCTTCCTTCGGATCGCGCCGTTCGATCGCTTCGACCACGCGCTGATGCGTGCTCACGGCCTTCTCCCACATCCCGTCCTTCTGATTGACGATCGGGTTGACGGTCGACAGCGCGCCGCGAATGATGGCCGCCATCTGCTTGAAGAACTGATTGCCGCTCGCCACCACGATGCGCGCATGGAACAGCTCGTCGGCGGCCTGATAGCCGGATTCGCCCGGCCGGATCGCGCGGAACGCGTCGAAGGCCTCGCGAATCGCCGCGATGTCGGCCGCACTACCCCGCGCGGCCGCCTGCGCCGAGGCGCGCGGTTCGATCAGGATGCGGAACTCGATCACGTCGCGCAGAAACAGCGGATCGGGTTTCGCGCGAAAACGCCAGTTCACGACGTCCTCGTCGATCATTCGCCAATCGCTCATCGGCCGGATGCGCGTGCCGATCTTCGGCCGCACGTCCAGCATGTCGCGCGCGAGCAGCATCGACAGCGCCTCGCGCATGACGGTGCGGCTGACGTCGAACTCCTTGGACAGCACATCCTGCGGTGGCAGGATGGCGCCATACTTCTCTTCCACGATGCCGGTCACGAGTCCATCCATGACCTTGCTGACCAGCGATCGATCCTTGTTTGCCTGTTCCATTTTGATACTCTCCCCGAAGCGGTGTTTGCCCCCGCGTAGCCTGTTGATCAAGCAGCCCTCATGTGTCGTTTTATGTAGGTGTAATTGTTCTTTTACGATACGTTGCTAGCTTCGAAACGGTTGCGCCAGTTGGGAAACGTCCTGAGAGGGTTATCCCTCTGAAGAATTGTTTCGTTCATGTAACGCCGCATGTTTTGACGGGCCAAAAGCTTGCGTATCAAGCGTGCCTGCGTTGCAAAATTTGCATAGTGCGAAGACGCACGTAGTGAATCGATTTGTCTGATCCGCAACACGAGGTGGGGAATGGGCCGGCGGCCAACCGGCTCGCCAGCCGACTTCTGTGGGTTACTAGCTGGAAATGCCCGGGCCTGCTTTGCCGGTCTCCTGGCCGCGGCCATACTGATCATCGAAACGCACGATGTCGTCCTCGCCGAGATAGCCGCCTGATTGCACCTCGATGATTTCCAGCGGCGTCTTGCCCGGATTCTCGAGCCGGTGCGTGACGCCGAGCGGAATATAGGTCGATTGATTCTCCGAGAGCAGAAAGGATTCCTCGCCGCGCGTGACACGCGCCGTGCCGCGCACCACCACCCAGTGCTCGGCGCGATGAAAGTGCATCTGCAATGAGAGCCGGCCACCCGGTTGCACCACAATGCGCTTCACCTGAAAGCGTTCGCCGCGGTCGATCGAATCATAAAAGCCCCAGGGCCGCTGGACCTTGCGGTGCTCATGGACTTCCGCACCATGCTCCGCTTTCAGACGGCCGACAATTGCGCGCACCTCCTGCACGCGTTCCTTCGCGGCGACCAGCACCGCATCCGCCGTTTCAACCACCACGACGCCTGTCACGCCAACGCATGCGACCAGTCGGCCGTCCGAATGCGCGAAGCTGTCGGTCGAGCCTTCGAACACCACCCGGCCGCGGCCGACGTTGCCATCGGAGTCCTTCTCGGACAACTGCCAGACCGCATCCCATGCACCGACGTCGGACCAGCCGGCGACCAGGGGCACGACTACACCGGTCAGCCGCATGTCAGAACCAAGATGCTCCATCACTGCGTAATCGATCGAATCGGAGGGACATGCATCGAAAGCAGCGCGATCAAGATGAAGTGCGCCGGCGCCGTCAAGCGACGCCCGCGCAAACGACTCCGCACATGTCGAGGCGATCAAGGGACAGCAACGCGCGATCGCAGCTAGCCACACCGAAGCACGCACAATGAAAATGCCGCTGTTCCACCAGTACTCGCCGCTGGCGACATATCGCTCGGCCAGTTCTCGATCCGGTTTCTCGACGAAGCCATCGATCGCACGCGCCCCCTGCCGCCCGACCGGCACACCGGTGCGGATGTAGCCGTAGCCCGTTTCCGGCCGCTCGGGCGGCACGCCGAGTGTCACAATCGCGCCCTGCGCGGCATGAAACACAGCCTGCGCGAGAGCAGCGACGAACGCGGCGTTATCAGCAATCATGTGGTCGGCCGGCATCACGATGAGCACGGGGTCCGGGCCGTCCGGCATATCGGCTTGCGCGGCGAGCGCGGCGAGCGTCAGCGCGGGCGCGGTATTACGCGGCGAAGGTTCAAGCAGGAGGCGAGGCCCACCGTCGCACCGCTCGAGCCGTTCGACGGTCGCGAGGCGCAGTTCGGCGCCGCACACGACAATGGGCGCCGCCCGCTCGAAACGCGGTGCAGCGTGCGTGTTGGGCTCCCGCGCAAACAGACGGTCTAGCCGATGCACTGTCGATTCGAGCAGCGACTCGTCACCGAACAGGCTGATCAGTTGTTTGGGGCTTTGCTCGCGCGACAGCGGCCATAGCCGCGTGCCCGAGCCACCCGCGAGAATCACCGGCTGGACGGTGCAATACGCCAGCGCCTCGTGTGCCAGCGCCTGCTGCGTGACCGGCAATGCAAAATCGTTCATTCAAATCTCTCCCAATGCAGAAGACTCCGGGCCCCTCGCAACGAGGATTGAACCCGGCACAGCAAGCATTACATGTTGATTGGAGCATGCATCAGCGGCCTATATCTGTTCGCACCCCAACACTGCCACGCTGGCGTGCCAAGCGTTCATCGACTGGAACGCCCTGAAGGATTTTTGACGCAACTTTCACTCATCCATGGATTACGCTCAGACATTGAAATTAATCAATATTCCTAACTGACTGAACAGGCCGTGAACGGGTGGTATCCAGACGGCACGCCGGATGCGAGCCAACCCAGCGAAGTTACAGTTTCTCGAACGTACAAACGTCCGGCAATATGCCACGCTGGCGCCGCCCGCAGGCCAGCGGCGCACGATCGCTACGCGCCCTGCATGTCAAACCGACGGATAGCACTCCGTAGTCGAGGAACGGCCCTTCTACCTTGCGAAAGCCGAACTGTTCGTAGAAGGCACACAGGCTGACTGGTGCATTCACTCGTACAACGGTTCCCGGCCAGCGCTCCGCCGTCGCCCGTAGAACCCGCTCGATCAACACCTCAGCCGTGCCGTCGCCGCGCCTCGCCGGACTTGTCAGCACCTTATCAAGCACCACCTGCGGGTACTCTGTATCGCCAGGCCGGACCCGTGCGTATGCAATGATGGGCATCGGGCGAGATATATCTTCGGCCGCAAAAATATGGAGTGCGCATTCGTCGCGCCCATCGGCATCGAGACACAAATGTGACTGTTCGATAACGAATACCGCGCTACGTGCACGCATGATCAGATACAACTCACGTACCGTGCACTGTTCGAATTCGAGCGTTTTCCAGTTGATCACGATTTCCCCAGCGATTCGACAGAAGCTGGCCGTTGCCATGCACGCAAGGTACGCCGGCCAACCTGTCAAACTCGGTGCGCAAGCGCACCGTCGCGAGCGCAACGTGAGCTCGTATGCCAGAGCAACAGAGTTGATCAAGGTTGCATCGGCAACCCGCACGATCGGCCTCACGCCGCGCAGTAAACAGTGCATCAGCGCCACCGACTGTCTCAGACAGTTCTTCGACTTGACCTACGCATGCTGCTTCGGCCCGCGCACGCATGGCGTCACAATTGCGACACTTCGCGATCCAGCCAACGCACGGACCTGGTCGCAAGCGTTCCGTCTGCAGAATCAAGGCCCTATTGAACGCCACCACACCCGCCTCACGGCGACGCTCGGAGCGACCGCTGGCGGCTGGCGGCTGGCGGCTGGCAACTAATCGCCGAAGCAACGCGCGTTATGTGTCCGGGAACGATCCCACGGGCGCCGTTTAAAGCGGACGATACAGAAGCCGCACCCGAACGCGAGGTGGGCGGAATCAATACTGACGCACCGTTTTTCCACCGCTGACGCTATCCGCTGGACCGCCCAACTGGCCCGGAACGCGCATAAA
The DNA here is from genome assembly GCF_030464785.1 of Paraburkholderia sp. SEWSISQ10-3 4. Taxonomy (NCBI): domain Bacteria; kingdom Pseudomonadati; phylum Pseudomonadota; class Betaproteobacteria; order Burkholderiales; family Burkholderiaceae; genus Paraburkholderia; species Paraburkholderia sp. SEWSISQ10-3 4. The sequence goes on along the minus strand of NZ_JALPRI010000020.1, from coordinate 108,717 downwards.
ACCTCGCTCTATACGTTTCTTTCCGGCCACCCCGAAAAGGTTGCGTCGACATCGAATAGCTCGCCAAAAATCGCTTCCGTGCGTCAGCCCACTCAACCCGTGGAACACATCTGAATCATTTCTGAACCATCCTGGACGACCGGGCTTGATGCCCGTCCAGCTAGCGTCCAGGCGTTGATTCGCGCCGCGCCGCCACCTGTCTGACACGTGCTATCCCAATCCGATCAATGACTTGGGCCAGGAAAATACCTCCGGCGAGGAACCGGGCAGGCGGGGGCCTGGTGCAGAACTGAAACAAAAACGCATATTTTGCAGCGCGACACGTCATTGTTTGCTTCGCTGCGCCGCACCAGTGCTCGATTCCGACCTCACTGGCACAATCCTCGCTAAATGAGAAGCGCAACACGAGCGCCAGCGTACACAACCCAAAACAACGTCGGCGCACAAAGGCCATACGGGGCCCGCACTGCGTATCCATAGCCGCTCGCCAGGCGGCAGCACGACACGGACGCAGCGACGGGTAGAAAATCAGGGGGCTGCCTCACGCGGCTCCGCGCGAGGACCAATCATGCTCACACTTCAATCCGATCTGCACGGCAATCATTTGCTTGGCGCACTGCCCTCCTACGAGTGGCAAGCAATGGCCCCTCATCTCGAACTCGTTCATCTGCGCACTGAGCAACTCCTGTGCGACTCCGGGCAACGTATCCATCACGTCTATTTTCCGACCACCGCGATCATCTCGATGTTGTCGACAATGGAAGACGGTAGCTCGGTCGAAATTGCTGCGGTTGGACGAGAAGGTATGACAGGCGTTCCGGTATTGACGGGTGGCGAAACCATGCCTAACCGCGTGCAGGTGCAAAGTGCCGGTTTCGCTTACCGTATGACAGCGCAAGCGCTCCGCCAGCATTTCACACGCTCCGACCTGGTGCGCCGTCTGATGATGCTCTACATGCATGCGCTGTTGACCCAGGTGGCACAGACAGCCGCGTGCAATCGCCATCATTCGCTGAACAAGCAGTTGTGCCGCTGGCTGCTGATCGAGATCGATCGCGTCGCCTCAAACGAGTTGACCGTCACGCAGCAATTGATCGCGGATATGCTTGGCGTACGCCGTGAGGGCATCACCGAAGCAGCGGGCAAGCTGCATGACGAAGGCCTGATTCATCACAGCCGCGGCCATATCAAAGTGCTCGACCGCAAGGCGCTGGAATCGCGCGCATGCGAATGTTATGGGCTCGTGAAGCGCGAGTTCGACCGGCTGCTGCCGCGCCTGCAACAAGCCGAGACGGCGAGCTAGGCGGTAAAGTTCGTCTTTCGTCAGGCGCCGCAGCGAAGCCGACATCATGCCTGTCGAATATTGACTTCAATATCCTTGCTTCGCAGGGGGACGCCCCTGTCCCCGGACGCAGCCATCAGGCGAGTACCCGTTGCAGGAATGAACGTGTGACTGCCTACTGGCCGCGTTCATAGGGTTCGCGCTAGCGTTCCACCAGGGATCTCGGCCATTGTTGGCCGATTTCCACGACCGCAGCGAGTCCAGCCCGCGAACCTGTAGCGTCCTGTTTCGGGTAGCCGGGAGCGTCCGTTGCCGCCATCGCAGGCAGCGCAGTTTGCGTCGTATTCACCCGTCCAAATCCTGCAACACCCCTTTGACCTCCGTTAGCCGGAAGTACGCGGTCCAGCCCCGTAGCACCGGATTCAGCGTTGCGATCGCGTCGCCGCGCCTCACGGCAGCGGTCACGACCTCGGAATCTGAATTTTCCGCCTCACCTGTTTTATTAAATTCACACCACCCCTTCCGATAACCAAACGCACAAACGACAACATCCACCCCTTGCTCGGAATTCTTATCTCCCTCAATATTATTCTTCCGACGATATTAAGCCTTAAGACAATACTCAGGTTCTTGTAAATCAGAACATTAAACACCAATGAAGAAACATGCCCATTTGACATAAATTTATTATATTTTTCAAAAAACGCCAGACTTGGCTCACAATTAGTCGCTCCCGATATTCTATTGGCACCCCCACTCAAAGAATACTCCACCAGAGGATCGTGCAAATATATGAATACGCAGCCAGCCATTTCAGCGTTAATGGCAAAATCCCAATCTTGATGACGACGCAAAGATGCATCGAAGCTAATTAACGGATATTGATGACGCCACATCATGATAGAAGAAGTTTGAATATACCCTCCCTCCAATAAAATGAAATCAAGCATCGATTGACCATGATATGGAGACCGGTTGCCCACCGTGCGCCGGTTTCCGTCGGTTAGCATCACGTTACTGAACAACACCTTCGCTTCATTCTCGGGAGGCTTGGGGCCGAACGCCGCGATGCATCGTTCAAGCTTGTTCGGAAGCCATCGGTCATCCGCGTCTACAAAAGCAATCAGATCACCGGTAGCTTCCTCAATGCCTCTGTTTCGACACCACGCCGCCCCACGATTCACGGTCTCGCGAATCAAACGCAATGCAATCTCATCTCCACAATGACTCGGCAACTCGAACTGCAACCCCGATGCATCATCTATAACAATAATTTCTCGCGGAACAACTGTCTGGCTAGATATTGATTCTATAGCCACCCAAAGCAAATCAGGGCTATTGTAGTGCGGAATTATCACACTAACACCATAGACATCATCACAATCACGCCCCATCCCACACCTCGAATCTAAATTTCGAAAAAATCCTCACACAAATAAAAAATATCCGGTTTCACCTGGCAGGCAGATTAATTACACTTGCCATTCCAATATTTTACGAATTACAAAATAAATACTGTCAAATCGCTTTCCAGTACTGAGTTTCGACCCCGTTCTTCTCGAACAACATGGTGCTGACATAGTTCAATGCCGGATTAAGCCCTCGTGTGCGAGTGCATCGACCAGCTCATCATCTGCCTGCTGAACAGGTCGATGGCGACGACCAGGTACGTCAAGAATGAAGTGCTCTTAGGGAAAGCCAGCGTTCGGTCGTCGCCACGCAGGTGATGTAGCCCGTCCATCGCGATGAAGTTGCGCGCCAGCAGATTCGGCGCGACCGGCAAGCCATGATTCGAGTTCGTTGTCGCAACGTACTTGCGCTCGTTCGAGCGACGCAAGCCGTGCAGCGCCATCGCGGCAACTGGCGGCGCGATACGCTGTGACGAATCGTAAAACGGTCTCCCCGCAACGTTCCGTGGGTTGCCCAACAATCCCGCGTAAATTGCGATCGACGGGTCGCGGTTGAAGACTGATCAACATCAGGGGGCACGCCGCCCGCTGATGTTGATCCTGTAGAATCAGGAAGCCCCAGCGCCAGTCGAATCCAGGCTCTCAATGTCCTCTTCTCTCCTTACACCGCCCTCTGCGCAAGAAGTGCATGTCTGGCAGTGGGATCTCGATGTCTGCAGTGGTGATGTTGACCAGTACTGGGAAATGCTATCGGCGCAAGAGCGCGAGCGCGCCGACAAATTCCGCTTCGAACGGCATCGCCGTCGCTTCGTGGCAGGACGCGGCGAACTCAGGCGGCTCCTCAGCCGCTATCTCGGGCTATCACCGCGGGAGGTCGCTCTAGCTTATGGTTCGGATGGCAAACCTTTCTGCACGAGCCAGCCTCCTGGGTGGAGGATCTGCTTCAACCTCAGTCACAGCGAGAACGCAGCAGCTCTCGCAATCTCGAGCGGTTTCGAGGTCGGCATCGACGTAGAACAACTCCGCCCAATCGAGGAGAGTATGCCGCTCGACGTATTCTCCACCCGGGAGCGCGCGGAGTTCACCGCGTTGCCCGATACAGAACGGCAAAATGTCTTCTTTGAAAGCTGGGCGCGCAAAGAGGCCTGCTTGAAAGCTCTCGGCACCGGCTTTATCCTGCCACCGGCCCATTTCGAGTTCGATCTTTCCATCCGTGGCGACACGACGCCTCGCTTCGTCGGCGGCGAGGCGGAGGAAGCGACGCATTGGCGCATTTGCACCCTGTCATCCAGTCCGACTTGCGCAGGAGCGGTAGCGGCCCGACGCACGGACTGGTCGATTGTCGAAATGAATTGACGGACGGCATCTGCGTCAGAGAAACGGCCCGCCCTGCGAAGGCGCCTCAATAACCTGCACTGGCGCGCATAGTTAGAGCCGTATACGCCACAGCGCGCCACGACGCATCTACTTGCGCCATATCGAGCGGCTTAACTCCATTCTTCTTCCGAAACGTGACGCGAATATCGCGTGCGGTCTGTCTTCCCGCCACATTCCAGGTTTAAGCGAAAGTGCCCGACACGCTCTGGGCGCGCGAACTCTTCGGGGCGATGTGTTGTTGCATCGTCCGTGTGTGCGACGGCGTACGGATAGGCAAGCCGCGGAAGATTAACTTCCACTTACAGCAAATTTCGCGTTTTGAGACGCGGATCTGGCACGGATGGCCTCGTGCTGCTTGCGCCTCCTGTGACTGGCCGCCGCTAAGTACGCTCGCTGCGCGCTTAACGCCAGGCGTAGCTCAGTACAAGGCCTTCACCTAAATTATTGGAGATCGGCAAATGTCACACAGAGATGGATATTTAGGCGACTTGCCGAGCGGGCCGGATCATGTACCTGGTGTGGCAGAGCGCTTCGATGCCGGATGTGCGGCGTTTGGCAATCATCTTGCTGCGATCGACGCGACGGGTGAAGAAAGTTATGCCGCGCTCGGCGAACGTTCGGCCCGTCTTGCTACCGTCCTGTACCGTATGGGACTGGAGCGAGGCGACCGCTGCGCCATCATGGTTCCGCGCAGTCGGGACACGCTGGCTTTGATCCTGGCGATCCTGCGTCTGGGAGCCGTCTATGTGCCGCTGGATCCGGCCTATCCCCGGGCGCAGCTCGATTTCATCGTTGCCGATTGCTTGCCCAAGCTCATCGTCGCAGAAGAGGCTGCTCTCGCCAGCGTTGGCGACCTGAATGGGGCGTTGGTCGATCTGGCGGATCTCGTGGCATCGTCGGAGGCTGCCGATCCCGCTGTGCTCCAGGCTTCCGGTGGCAATGACCCTGCCTACATCATGTACACCTCCGGCTCGACCGGCAAACCCAAGGGCGTGATCGTGCCGCACCGCGCGATTCTGCGCCTGGTGCATGGCCAAACCTTCGCTGACCTGTCGTCGCAGACGCGGTTCCTCAACCTCGCACCGCTCGCGTTCGATGCAAGTACGCTGGAGATCTGGGGGCCGCTACTGAACGGTGGCTGTGCCGCTATCATCAACGAGGTTCAACCCTCGCTTGACACCGTCGCCTCCGAGATTGCGCGACTCGGCGTGACGAGCGCCTGGTTCACGGCCGGCCTCTTCAACGCGCTCGCCGACTATCGGCTGGAAGCCTTTCTTCCGCTCAAGGAGGTGCTGACTGGCGGGGATGTGCTGTCGCCCGTCCACGTACGCAAAGTCATGGAGGCCCATCCCGGGCTGCAGATCGTCAACGGCTATGGTCCGACCGAGAACACGACCTTTTCCTGCTGCTACCGCATTCCGCGCGGCGGCGAGGCCCTGGCAAATGGCGACGCCATTCCCATCGGCGACGCCATCGCGGGCACGCTCGTCTACATTCTGGACGACAAGTTCGTTCCAGTCGGCGAGGGAGAAGTGGGTGAGCTCGTCGTGGGCGGTGAAGGCGTTGCGCTCGGCTACCTCAACCGTCCCGAACTGACGGCGGAGAAGTTCGTCGACGACGTCTTCACCCCCGGCGCCAAGCTCTACCGCACCGGTGACCTGGTCCGCCGTCGCCCGGACGGAGCCATTGATTTCCTGGGTCGCAACGATCGGCAAATCAAGATCGCCGGCAAACGCATCGAACTCGATGAAATCGAACATGCCCTACGTGCGGCTCCCGGCGCAGCCGATGCGGTCGCGGTAGCGTTTGAGAGCCGCAGGGGAAAGTCCATCGCCGGCTTCGTAAAGGCCGATGTGGCGACCGCCGCTGTCTTGCTGGACGGAATACGCGCTTATCTCAAGGCTGCTTTGCCCGACTACATGATGCCGGCGGAGTTGCGAATCCTATCGGCCTTTCCTCTGACACCGAATGGCAAGGTCGACCGCAAAGCCCTGCTTGCGGGGCTCGATACACCCGCCGCGGCACCGGCCGCACCCGAGCCGATAGACGACGACATCGCCGCAAAGCTGGCGGCTGTGTTCGAGGGGCTCCTCGGCAACCCTGTCGATCGCCGGTCGAATTTCTTTGACCTTGGATTGCGCTCGCTGGATCTGATGAAGGCGCACGCCATCATCATGCGCGACGTGGCGGCCAAGGTTGCGCTGGTAGATCTGTTTCGCCATCCTAATGTCGAGGCGCTGGCCACGCATCTGCGTGCCACGCTCGGGGTGGTGAAGGATGAGGCAATCCGGCTGCGCCGGGACACGCAAGGCGGGGCCGTTGCAGTCATCGGCATGTCCGGACGGTTTCCAGGTGCGCGCAATGTCTCCGAGCTTTGGGCCAACATCCTCGCGGGGCGCGACTGCATTACGCATTTCGACGTGACGGAACTGGAAGACAGCTTCGACGAGAACGCTCGCCGCGAAGAACGTTATGTCAAGGCGAAGCCGATACTCTCTGACGTCGACCGCTTTGATGCCGGTTTTTTTGGGATGCTAGCGCGCGAAGCGGCACTGACCGACCCGCAGCAGCGCCTTTTCCTCCAGATCGCCTGGGAGGCGTTCGAAGACGCCGGATATGATCCGGCGACGATCGCCGGCGCCGTCGGGGTATTCGCCGGCACCTCGATGAATACCTACTTCCTCAAGCATGTCCTGTCCGATCGTGGCGTCATCGACGAGTTCACGAGCCAGTTTCAGATCGGCGAGTATCAAAAGCTGGTGGGGGCCGGTGATTTCGTCGCTACCCGCACCGCCTACAAGCTCGGCCTCACGGGGCCGGCTATATCGGTACAGACGGCATGCTCTACCTCGATGACCGCGATTGGCCTGGCCGTAGAGAACCTGCGATCGGGACGCTGTGACATGGCGCTGGCCGGCGGTGTGTCGGTCACCTTCCCGCAGAAGCGCGGCTACTTCTATGAGGAAGGCGGAATGGGTGCGCCCGATGGGGTTTGCCGCCCGTTTGATGCTGGGGCCAGCGGCACGGTGTTCGGTAGCGGCGCCGGCGTTGTCTTGCTGAAACGTCTCGAGGACGCCATCGCCGACGAGGATCCGATCTATGCCGTGATCCGTGGTGTTGGCATCAACAACGACGGTTCCGACAAGGTCGGCTTCACCGCTCCCAGCGTCGATGCGCAGGCTCGCGCCATTGCCATCGCGCACGCCGAGGCCGGCATCGATCCCGCCTCCATTGGCTATGTCGAAGCCCATGGTACGGCGACGCCGCTTGGAGACCCCATTGAATTCGCAGGCCTGGTGCAGGCATTCCGCCTGGGCGGCGTCGAGGGCGGTCAATTCTGTGCCCTCGGCTCGGCGAAGGCCAATGTCGGACACCTTGATGCGGCTGCCGGCGTGACGGGTTTCATCGCGGCGGCGCTCGCCTTGCGCGACCGTGTCTTGCCGCCGCTGCTGCATTTCCGTTCGCCCAATCCGGCCATCGACTCGGCTAACAGCCCCTTCTTTTTCAACGCGGCTGCGAGTCCCTGGGCCGATGGCCCGGCACCGCGTCGCGCTGGCGTGAGTTCCTTCGGCGTCGGCGGTACGAACGTCCATGTGGTGTTGGAGGAAGCGCCCTGCCGCGCCAACGCCGCCTGTGAGTCGCAAGAAGCGCCGCAAGAGGGACTGCAGATATTGCCGCTCTCGGCGAGGAGCGCGGCAGCGCTCGAACGCACCAAGGCCTATCTCGCCAGCCATCTGGCAGCCCATTCCGGTCTCTCGCTCGCCGACGTGGCCGCGACGCTGCAAACGGGCCGCCGCTCCTTCACCCACCGCGCCGTGGTCATCGCCGAGAGTCTCGATCAGGCTCAGGCGAAGCTCCAAAAGGGGGCCATCGAAGCCCAGGCCCCTCAGGCCGCGCCCGCGGTGGTCTTTATGTTTCCCGGCCAGGGCGCCCAGTATCCGGGCATGGGCGAAGCGCTCTATCGCACCGAGCCGGTGTATCGCCAGTGGATCGATAAGGGCGCCGAAGCGCTGGCTCCGCATGTCGGACTCGATATCCGGACCCTGCTGTTCAGCGATGCCCCGGAAGGCGACGACACGCCGCACCCCATCCGTTCGACGATCTACGCGCAGCCGGCCCTGTTCCTGGTCGAATATGCGCTGGCGCAACTGTGGATCTCACGCGGCATCAAGCCGACGGCGATGATCGGCCACAGCGTCGGCGAGCTGGTCGCAGCCTGCGTGGCCGAAGCGATCGCTTTCGAGGATGCGCTGTACCTGATCGCCCGGCGTGGCGCGCTCATGCAGTCGGCCGAACCGGGCGCGATGCTGGTCGTGCGTCTGTCGGAGGCCGATCTCGTGCCCATCCTGCCCGACGATGTCGACCTCGCCGCAGTCAATGCGCCGTCGCTCAGCGTAGTGGCGGGCCCCTTCGCTGCCATCGAGGCTTTCGAGGCCAAGCTGAAGGCAAGCGATATCGAGCATCGACGTCTGCATACCTCGCATGCCTTCCACTCGCGCATGATGTCCGGCGTCGTTGAAGATCTTGCCAGGCTTGCGGACACCCTTTCTTTCGCCAGGCCGAAGATCCCGTACGTGTCCACCGTGACCGGCGAGTGGGCGGCAATGGATCAGCCGGTGCCCGGACGTTACTGGGCCAGTCATTGCCGCAACGTGGTGCGCTTCAGTGACGCGCTGGCCACGGTGACAGCGCAGGACAAGCCCCTACTCCTCGAAATCGGCCCTGGCCGGACGCTGTCGACGTTTGCCATGCAGGGATTGCCCAAGGACCGATATGTGGGCGCGATTGCCTCCCTGCCTGATTTCGCAATGCGCGACCGGGAACTTTCCGTCCTGGCCGAAGCGACCGGGCGGTTGTGGCTGAACGGTGTTACGCCGAACTGGAAAACCGTCCAGGCCGAAGCCGCCTACCGTGTTTCGCTACCGACCTATCCGTTCGAACCGGAACGGCATTGGATTGACGCACCTGCAACTGCCTCTTCAAGCCACCCGACGACGGCCACGGCGGCGATTGCCGCTCCAGTCTCGTCCGACGCCATAACCCACATTGCCCAGACCGCCATGACCCAAGCCGTCCAAATCGACCGCAAACCGCGTCTCATTGCCGAACTGGCGTCACTTCTCGCCGAGATGTCCGGCGAAGCGCCGGATACGTCCAATCCGGACGTGACCTTCTGGGATCTCGGTTACGACTCTCTGTTCATGGGACAAGTCTCCCGGCAGCTTCGCCGCCGCTACGACGTCACGATCAGCTTCCGGCAGATCATGAGCGACTACCCGACGCTGCCCGCCCTGGCGCAGTTCCTCGATGGCGCTTTGCCGCCTGATCCGGAACCGCAAATCGCGCCTGCCGCGGCCGAGGCTTCGCCAGTTGCCGTTGCCGCATCTGCCGCTCCCATCGCGGCTGCGCCGGTCGCCGTCGCGGGACAAGCCGCTCCCATCATGGCCGCTGCCGCGGCCACGGGTGACATCCAATCGGTATTCCGCGACCAGCTCGCTGCGATGCAGTCCCTGATGTCGCGTCAGCTCGAGGTGCTCCAGGGCGCGCCGCTAACGCTCCAGCAGCCTGCAGCGGCAATCCAGGCCCCCGCTCCGAGCGCCGCGCTCGCGTCGACCGCGTCGGCCGCACTGGCCGCACCAGCCGCGGCTTCCGCGCAGCCCACCGGCCCCGAGATCAAGTTCGAGGAGAACCGGCCGACGCGCTTTAACGCGTACAAGCCTGGCGCTACGAGCTCGGCGCAGATCACCGATGCCCAGACGGCGTTCATCGCCGATCTGTCGGCTCGCTATTCGGCGAGGACTGCCACCTCCAAATCTCGTACGCAATCCTACCGTTCTGTGCTTGCCGATCCGCGTACCGCCAGCGGCTTCCGCGAGGAATGGAAGGAGCTTGTCTATCCCATCGTCGCCCAGCGCTCCAAGGGCTCGAAGATCTGGGATGTCGACGGCAATGAATATATCGATGTAGTCAACGGCTACGGTCAGACCGCGTTTGGCCATACGCCGGATTTCGTAGTGGAGGCAGTCAACGCGCAGATGGCGGAAGGCTTTGCCATCGGGCCGCAGTCCCCGCTTGCGGGCGAGGTCGCCCAAATGTTTGCCGAAATGACCGGGCATGAGCGCGTCACCTTCTGCAATACCGGTTCGGAAGCCGTGATGGCAGCGATGCGTCTCGCGCGCACTGTGACAGGCAAGGAGAAGGTCGTCTGCTTCGACGGCGACTACCACGGCCAGTTCGACGAAGTCCTCGTCAAGCCCGGGAGCGAGGCGGGCGTCCCGCGTGCTTTCCCGCTCGCGCCCGGCATCCCGCAGAGCTCCGTGGGCAACATGGTCGTGCTGCCCTACGCCAGGTCCGAAAGCCTCGAGTGGATCAAAGCCAATATCGACGATATCGCCGCTGTCCTGATCGAGCCTGTGCAGTCGCGCCATCCGAATCTGCGACCGAAGGAATTCGTGCAGCAATTGCGCGAAGTCACCGCGGCCAACGAATCCGCCCTTATCGTCGACGAGGTCGTGACGGGCTTTCGCGTCCATCCGGCCGGCATGCAAGGCTATTGGGGTATCAAGGGCGACATGGCGACCTACGGCAAGGTGGTCGGCGGCGGCCTGCCCGTCGGCGTGCTCGCCGGCACCGCGCAGTTCATGGATGCGCTCGACGGCGGCCAGTGGCAATTCGGCGACGCCTCGGTTCCCGAAGTCCCGCCGACCTTCTTCGCCGGCACTTTCGTGCGCCATCCCGTAGTGTTGGCCGCGATGAAAGCTGTCCTCCTGCACCTCAAGGAGGCCGGCCCGGCGCTGCAGGAATCGCTTGGCGCCCGTATGAACGGCCTCGTACAACGCATCAATGCCCACCTGGAGCAAGTCGGCATCGCCACGCGGGCGGAATCCTTCTCGAGCTGGTTCTATATCAGTTTTGCAGGCGAAGACCGCCTGGGCAGTCTGTTCTATGCCTATATGCGCTACCTCGGCGTCCACATCATGGAAGGCTTCCCATGCTTCCTGACGACCAGCCATTCGGATGAGGACATCCGCAAGATCGGCGATGCCTTCGTCGAAAGTATTTCCGCACTCCAAAGCGTAGGTATTCTCGGCGGCACGAAGGACGCCCTCGCTTTGACATCGCCGGCCGGACATCAGCCACTCGTGGAGTCTCCGCTCACCGAGCCTCAGAAAGAAATCTGGATGTCGGCTCAACTGGGCAATGAAGCATCGCTCGCGTTCAATGAGTCCTTCACCCTGGAGCTCACGGGCCACCTGAACGAGGCCGCTTTCGAACGCGCCTTCGCGGCGACGATTGCCCGCCACGATGCGTTGCGCGCTCGCTTCTCACGCGTCGGCGACAAGATGTTCGCGGATGCTGCGACGACCGTTCCGCTGGAAAAGATCGACCTTTCCGGCCACCCCGATGCGACCGGAGAACTTCAGACCTTCATCGATGCGGAAGCGCGTGAGGTCTTCGATCTCACTCGTGCTCCGCTGGTGAGCGCCGCGCTGGTGCGTCTGGAAGCCCAGAAGTGGGCCTTCGTCTTCACCGCGCATCACATCGTTTGCGACGGATGGTCGATCAACATCATCCTGCGCGACCTGGGGGCCCTCTACGCGGCCGGGATTTCGGGCAAGGAGCCCGAGCTCGACGAGGTGCAGAGTTTTCTCGCTTTCGCCAAGGCGCAGGATGAGGCCGGTGTCGACAAGGAGACGCGCGACTTCTGGCTGAATCTCCATCGCGACCCCGCGCCGCAGCTCGACTTGCCCGGCGACCGCTCGCGCCCGGAGTTCAAGAGCTTCCGCGGCGCCTCGACGACACGCCAGCTGGGTGCCAATCTTCTCAAGCAGGTAAAAGCCGCTTCGTCGAAGCAGGGCTGCTCGCTGTTTGCCACCCTGTTGGGCGCCTTCCAGGTGTTGTTTGGCCGTCTATCCGGTAATGACGATGTCGTCGTCGCCGCACCGATGGCTGGCCAGTCTCAAGCCGGCGAGGCACTTCTGGTCGGGCACTGCGTCAATTTCCTGCCATTGCGCGTCAGGTTCGACTGCAACAAGCCATTCGCCGCGCACATGAAGGCAGTGCGTGATCACGTCTTCGACGCTGGAGACCGGCAGAACTACACCTATGGCGCGCTGGTTCGCGATCTCGGTATCAAGCGTGATTTCAATCGACTGCCGCTGACTGATCTGCAGTTCAATCTGGAGAAGGTCGACGAACTGCTCGACATGGCCGGCGTGGCCACGCACTTTACGCCGAACGCGAAGGCCTACAGCAACTTCGATCTGTTCCTGAACGTGATCGAATCGCCCCAGGGTCTTCGTCTGGATTGCGACTTCAACACCGACGTCTATAACGAGTCGACGGTCGGGCGTTGGCTCGGCTACTACGAAACCTTGCTCGCGGCGATCGCCCACGATGCCACAACGCCGGTTGCGGCACTGCCTCTGTTGAGCGAAACCGAGATTCACCACCTTCGCGACGAGCTGAATGCGTCCCAGCGTGACTACGATCTCTCGCAGACGGTTCCGGCGATGATCGCCGCGCAGGCCCGCCAAACCCCCGATACGACGGCCGTGTCGGATGAGGCGGAGAGCCTCGCCTATCGCGAGCTCGATGCACGCGCCAGCCAGATCGCCCGCAGGCTCGTGGCAGCGGGTATAGCGCCGCGCGGACGCGTCGCCATCGCGATGGACCGCACTGCGATGACCGTGGCTGCCATGATTGGCGTGTGGCGCGCCGGTTGCGCGTATGTGCCCCTCGACATGACGATGCCCCCTGCGCGCCTGCGCCAGATCCTCGATGGTGCTGACATCGCCGCCATCCTCAGCGATGCGGGAAGCCGGACGGTGCTGGAACCGGGTGAACATCGCGTGCTGGAACTGGAGGCTCTCCTTGAGGAGTACGACGACGATGAGGACAGCGGCGACGAGGCCGTGACTTTGCCCGTCGTGTCGGATGCAGATTCGGCCTACGTAATCTTCACTTCGGGCTCGACGGGCCAGCCCAAGGGTGTGGAGATCGGCCATCGCGCGCTGAGCAACTTCCTGTTGTCGATGGCACAAGCGCCGGGCTTTACGGCGAGAGACCGCGTCGTCGCGGTCACCACGTTCTCCTTCGATATTTCCGGCCTCGAGTTGTTCCTGCCGCTCATCGTCGGTGGGCAGACCTTCATCGCAGGCCATGCAGAGGTGCGCACCGGCTACGAGTTGGTGACCCGGCTGAAGGACGAGGCCGCCACCGTTCTCCAGGCCACGCCATCGCTATGGCGCATGCTGCTCGAGGCCGGCTTCAAGGCACCGAAGGGCTTCAAGATCCTTTGCGGCGGTGAGCCGTTGCCGCGCGATCTCGCCGACGATCTGCTGGCGACCGGAGCTCAGGTGTGGAACCTCTACGGCCCGACGGAGACAACGATCTGGTCTTCTGCCTTGCGTGTTGTTGCGAACGGGCCCGTGGTCATCGGCGCCCCCATCGCCAATACGGACCTGCATGTGCTGACCGACGACCTGCATCTGGCGCCCGAAGGTGTCAGCGGCGAACTGTGGATTGGCGGCGAAGGCCTGGCAAAGGGCTATTTCAACCGTCCCGATCTCACCGATGCCGCTTTCAGGCCGGTTGCCATCGAGGGTGCTGCGCCGCGCCGGCTCTACCGCACCGGCGATCTTGCCAAGCGGCTTGCCGATGGCTCGCTGCTACACCTCGGCCGTCGCGACCAGCAGATCAAACTGCGCGGCTTCCGCATCGAGATCGAGGATATCGAGGCTGCCTTGCGTAAGGCGCCCGGCGTTGCTGCGGCAGCCGTCGCCTTGCATACCGTCAACGACAGTCCTCGCCTCGTGGGCTATATCGTCGAGACTGCCTTTGACAAGACCGACCAGGGAGCGATCGCGGCGCATGTTGCCGGGCAATTGCCGGCCTATATGGTGCCGACCCTGTGGATGACGCTCGACGCGCTGCCGCAGACCAGCAATGGCAAGCTCGACCGTAAAGCCCTGCCCGTGCCGACACCGGACATGGTGGCCACACCTGTCCGTCAGCCGCACGCCGCTCTCACGGTGGTTCCGCAGGCCTCCATGCCGGCCGGATCAGTGGCCACGCCGATCGAACTACCGGCCGTGCCGGCCGAAGCAGCAACCGTGACGCCGACTCAGGCCACCATCGCGGCGATCTGGGGGGAAGTGCTCGGCTTGCAGCATATCGGCATCGACCAGCAGTTCTTCAGCCTCGGCGCAGACAGCCTCCAGCTGTTCCGCATCGTTGCACGAATGAACGAGCGCGGACTGGGTGTGGATGCCCGTCAACTCATGAAGAACGTTACGATCGCCGAATTGGCGGTGAGCCTTGACGGCACGCAGGAGAACGAACTGATGGAGGCTCCTGCCGTAGCCCGGCCATCGATCCTCAACTTCAAACGCAGAATTGCCGAAGGAGCCTGAGCGATGAACGGGATAGCCTTGAATATCGCCCCGACTCACGAGATCGAAGCCGGCTACGCCCTGTTCCCGGCGACCGCCTGCCAGGTACGGTTCTGGCATGAGCAGAAGGCATCGCCAAAGGCCTCCGCCCTCAACATCGCCTTCCGGCTGCAATTGTCGGGTCCGCTCGATGCCGCGAGCATCGAACAGGTGCTCTGCGAACTGGTCGCGCGACACGAGATATTGCGGACCCGCTTCGTGATGACGGGTGCGGGGCTACGCCAGCAAGTCTGGAGCCATGCTCCTTTTCGGCTCGAAGTGGTCGACCTCACCGGTTTGGAGGAAAAGGCCGGCGTAGCCGAGGCCGAGCGTGTCGGTGGTGAGCAGGCTCGCACGCCCTTCGAATTGTCGTCCCCCTCCTTCTTCCGGGCCGTATGGTTGCCCAGGTCGACCACGCAGGGTGAATTGCAACTGACCTTCCATTCGCTTGTCATGGACGGCTGGTCCTTCGCAATCCTCGTGCGTGAACTGGTGGAAGGACTCGCCGCATTGCATGCCGGCCATGATCCCGAATTCCCCGATGTCGACCTTCACCATGGCGACTACGCGCTGTGGAAGGAAGAGTTCCTTGCCAGCGGTGCGCTCGATCGCGCGCGCACCCATTGGCGCCAGGAGCTTCAGGATTTCAGCCGCTTCGATGTTCCCGGCGATCGTCCCCGGTCGCAGGAGCGACGCTTCCAGGGCGTCATTCGCTCCATTCTGTTGCCCAGCGCGCTTAGCGACCGCCTGATTGCGGCTGCCAAGGCCCAAGGCGTCACCCTGTTCAGCGTTGCGGCCGCCGGCCTCGCGATGGCGCTGCAAACGGCAACCGGCCAGATCCGTGTAGCCATGGGCACCCAGATGTCGGTGCGGGATCAGCAGGAACTCGAGGGGGTGGTCGGACCGCTCATCAACACGGTGATACTTCGCCTCGACGTTCCTCGAAACAGCACCATTGCCTCTGTCACAGCGCAGTGCGGTGCAAAGCTCAGCGACGCCATCGAACATCTCCACTTGCCGTTCGAAGAGATGATGGAGATGGCGGGCGAGGTCTCCGATGTAGATCGCCCGTCGCTATGCTCGGTCAATTTCGCCCTGCAGCAAAGCTTCGTCGGCGGGGGCGATGAGGTTCGCCGGCAGGATTTCGCCGCGACGACCTCGCCTTCCTTCAACGCAGGCGCACTCTACGACCTCAACTTCTTTATGGTGCGGCGCCCGCAAGGCTGGCGCATCTCCTGTGAAGGCGACACGGACCTTTACGACGTCGAGACGATCGACCGGCATCTGGCCAAGTGGCGCGAAATGCTGGAAGCCGTTGAAATCGAGGCGAACCTGCCGCTGGCGCCTGCTGCCGGGAGAGCGACGGCGAACGTGGCGGGAGGCGTCGGTGCTAGTGGTTTCATGAGTCAGGCCGAGCTGGAGGCGAAAGCGCGCAATATCGTGCGATTCAACGAGGATGCGCCTGGAACGCCCATCATCGCGCTCAACAACGTGGCGGTACTCTTCGGACTGGCTCAGCAAATCGGCTCCGATCGGCCGATCGTCGACATCTCTATGGTGCCGGAAGGAGCCCCGCGCGAGTTCCCGCCGCGTGCTTTCCAGGATATCTCCGCGGACGCCGTGCGGCTGATCAGGCTGGCCCGGCCAAGAGGCCCCTATATCCTCATGGGGCACTGCGTGCTGGGCGCGATGGCGCTGGAGGCGGCACATCAGCTACGGCGCGAAGGCGAAACGGTGGAGCTCGTCATCCTCAACGATTCCTGGTGCCCCGGTTATCGCGAGTTGATGCCTTGGTACGACCGGCAGTTGCGCAAGATGCAGGTGCGTGCGGACAACATCCCGCGCGACTTCCGCAAGGCAATGCGGGGCGAGACATCCATGGTCTCCTTCCTCAAGCAGTATCGGATCGTTCGCTGGCTCGGTATTGCAGACCTTGCTCTCAAACTCGGCCTGATCAGGGGCGATGCTTCCGAGCATATGGTTTCCGAGAATCGCTGGTACATCGAATATCTGCTGGCTCAGCAGGCGCGGTACCGTCCGGCTCCCTATGACGGCGACGTCCAGATCTTCCGCAGCGGCCAGGTGCTCAACGGACGCCTGTTCGCCTGGGACCTGGGATGGCATCAGGCGATAACGGGCAAACTGGTTGTCACCGAGATTCCGGGCATGCACGACCAGATTTTCCGCTCGGCCGGCGCCGCTGTCATCGGCAAGCAACTGCGTGAGCGTCTGGCCGGAATCGAAGCTAACGGGGTTGAAACCAGCCCTGACGAGCAGGACGGTCCGACAACATTCCTGAGCCGTGCCGAGGCTTAGATCCGCGATGCACACCATACATTTCGGACCTGATTGGATAAGGCGGTTGGACTATGTCGCGTTTGCGTAGAGTGTTACTTCCCTGGAATCGACACGGACACGTCCCTTTCCCTAGGCTCCTAACAGCGACGAGGCATCCGCATGATCTCTGGAGCACCTTCTTCCTGGGCTCTTGCCGCTTCCAGTCTTGTCGCGCTCGTGGCCGCGGCGGTGATTGGCGTCAGCTGGTATGCAGGGCTTGTCGACCCGAAGGAAATGATCCGTGCCGTGATGTTCCTCGACACAGACAGGCCCCGGTTGGAGGGGCCCTATGCCGTCGGCTTCGCCAGTGTTGATGTGAAAACGGGGAGCGACGGCCCTTCGCTTCCGGTCGATATCTGGTACCCCGCGCAGGCGCCCGGCGATGGCTTTGGGCGCTCAATTCTGCAGTGGATCGCAGCAATCGGACATCCTACCTCGCCGCCGTTCACGCCAAATGGAAAGCTGTCCGAGGCCCGTGCTAAATATCCCCTCATCATTTACTTTCCATCATGGTTCAGTGTTCGCCAACAGAGCACATTTACGCCCGCAAACCTGGCGAGCCATGGTTTCGTCGTCGCTACGGTGGACGACATCGTGCACGCCCCTCGTCTTCCCGGACGAGAGGGCGAAGCTCAGGCATCGGAGATACCCGGCGATTCGATGGAAAGCTTCGAGGCTTATCGCCCCGTCGCAGCCCTCCGGGCTGAACTGGCGGCGAAATCGGGCTCTGGCATCATCGACGCATTTCAGAGTATTCCGGTGTTTGGACAACGTGTGGATATGGCGAAGGTCGGCGCCGTCGGATTCTCGTTCGGAGGCGCGACGGCAGCGCAGATGAGTAGCGACGATCGACGCATCAAGGCCGTCGTGAATTTTGACGGCTCCTTGTATGGGCGCCCTGAACGCGGCAATGTCGAGGTGCCTTACTTGATGTTCTATAGTGGTTGGACCTATCCGACTTGCGAGGAACTCCTGCATAGTGACTTCGCCACGCGGATCAACTCGGTGCTGACGGTCGAGTCAGTTGCGCACCAGATTCGCCAGGCCACGCTCCCGAACAACTGGACCTTCACGGTAAAGGGTACGGTACATGATGATTTCGCGGACAAGCTCGCGAAGCCCTCATGGAAGGCCGCATTCGACAAAACTGCAATCAACAGGGCGAAGACCTGGTCCGAGATCAATCGCTACGTTGTTGCATTCTTCACCCGCTTTTTGCTAGGCGAGAATCAGCCTTTGTTGACGGAGCCAGCCCCGTTCGCAGAAATACGGCCCTTCATGGAGAACCAGGCGCCGCCACAAGACCGGGCATCGGCCACTGGTTCCACACAATCCCGCTGTCCTTAGATCACAACGCGTTTTTGCGCGTCTGGTCGACCAGAGTTGATCTATTCGACGCCGACTCCGGCCATGGCTTTGCCACGCCGGTATATTGAGGCGACATCCTCTGCTCGTTCGAAACCAACGAAACGCGACAATGCCTTGAGATAGGATGGACTTAAGGGCAGGAAGCGTCCGAACATCTGGTCGAGTTGTGCGAGGCGGATCCGGAACGCCCCGATATCGTATCGATACAACAGCCGCATGTATGACGAAAGGCGTTGCTTGAGCATTTCCTGATCGTCCTCTGAAAGCATGTCTAAAGAATGCCAGTGTCCCTCCGTGATCCTGAAGAAGTTCTCCATATATTGTTCTGTGAGGTCTATGGCGTTGTAGCGCGCTCCCCGGAGCCCAAGACGGCGGTGTCGTTGCTGTCTCCACGCGAAGAGCGGGTCTGCGCTCTCGACCGTCAAAACCTTTGCGCCTTTTCTCGCGAGCTTTAGTAGAAAGTCCTGGTCCTCATCTACCTTGAGATTCTCGTCGAAGCCGGCCACATCCGCGATCCATCGTCTTCTGAATACGCTCTGACCTAAATGTATTAGAGGTCCCTTGGCGAGAATTTCCAGTTCGGTTGGCTGTGAAGAAAACGCTGAGCACTCGGCGAGGCGGACCCTTCGCGCAGCATCGAGTTCGACGACGACCTCTTCCCATCGCGACATCACATAGGCGACACTCGGATCAGCAGTCCGGCAGGCGATCGACTGAAGCTGCAGTTTTGTAGGAGCCAGGAAATCGTCGGCATCCAGAAACTGAATCCAATCTGCTGTCGTCGATTGCCATCCCAGGTTTCGGGCAGCACTAACCCCCTTGTTGGGCTGCGTGAGAATCGTCCACCGATGGCGGCAACCCATGAGGTGTTCCCGAGCCTTCGAGACGGTATCGTCCGATGAGCCGTCGTCGACGATCAGGATTTCAACCTCGTCATGCGTCTGTGACATTACAGTTTGCAACGTAGTGTCGACATACGCAGAGGCGTTGTAGCAAGGAATGACGATGGCGATTTGCAACGATGCCCCCACTGATGGATAACTTACGATCTCATCGCACCAAGATTTGCTCGAGAGTGCGAAGTGTCAGTTCGCGGTCCTCAAAAGTAACGATCCACCGGCAGAGCCGGTGGCTTTCGATGGCTGGCGTCTCAGAGGGGCCTGTTCGCCATCGGTAAAAGGCTCCAATATCGACCGACGGTGGCCCGGGTGAGAAGCGGTACAAAACATGGGGAAAAAGCCGACTCCTGGAAACGTCAAACCGTGTTAGTCCCCCAGCAGAGCTGGGGGATTTCCCGCGATAAAAAAAGATTGCCGACATTGCCACCCATGTCGAATATCTTTTTTATGCAAGGGATCCGGTCGCGGAGATAATTCGACAAGCCAAGCCACGTTATCCATCTGGTGTAGAGTGTTGCCGATCTCCGCCCTGGCGAATGTTCGGCGTCGCTCATGCCACGCTACTTCGATAAGGATGCCGGCATTGCCAGGGCCGATCGCGCGCTTGCAGCGAAGCTGGGTTGCAGAAAGCCGATGACCTCGGCATCCGTGATCGGTTTGAGATGCAATCCGAATGCGGCATTCAGGGAAGTGAAGGTGCTGTGCCCAAAGGGTATTCCAGACCACGCCGCAGTGAC
This sequence comes from Paraburkholderia sp. SEWSISQ10-3 4, assembly GCF_030464785.1. Lineage (NCBI taxonomy): Bacteria > Pseudomonadati > Pseudomonadota > Betaproteobacteria > Burkholderiales > Burkholderiaceae > Paraburkholderia > Paraburkholderia sp. SEWSISQ10-3 4. The sequence goes on along the minus strand of NZ_JALPRI010000020.1, from coordinate 88,875 downwards.
CGTCGGCAACGACAGCGTTGTGCGGATCGTCGCCGGATGTATTGGTGACGGCGCAGCCAGGCGACAGATGCAATGTCTTGTAAAGCGGACGACCTTGGCCGTCACGTTCGCCCCACAGGCTCCTGAACAAGGCGCGATCGTCGAGAAAGTAGACATGGCGATCCGCCGCGGCCAGTTTGCGCAAGCCATTGTCAAAGAGATCGAGGCCGGCGTCGATATTGGCCATCTCCCTGGCCGATTGCCAATTGTCGAACTTATCGAGCGAGCGCTCGAAGCATGGCGGCATTGCGAACTGTCCAGGTTCCGCGCGTCGCGGCCCCACCTGTCCTGTAATCTCACACATTGCGACGCAATCTTTCGACGTTCACTCTGTGTCGGACAATGGCGTTCTGAACTGCGCCTGCCGCCCGGACCGGTTTCAGGCTCACACACGCCACGCGCCGTGGCCAGCACGAGCGAGTGACTCAGCCAATCCTGTCAATCAGTTCTCTCCAGCTGGCCAGGATGGGTTCACGGGCAAATTTACGGAGATGCGTGTGGGCCTGGGAAATTCGGCGGCTTCGCTCCTCGCCCGACATTACGGCTAGCGACCTCATACCAGTCACGATGGATTTCCGATCAAGCGGATCGGCGTCCAGCATGGCTTTGCCCCCGATTTCCGTCAATATGCTGGAACTGGATACGAGGCACGGCAAGTCGTGCTCTATCGCCTCGATAACTGGCATCCCGAACCCTTCCAAAAGACTCATGAGCACGAACCCGGATGCGTTACGGTAGAGCCAACGAAGCTCATCGTCACTCGTGTAACCCGGCAACACGACACCCGGAGTCTGCTTCGCGAGTTCGACAGCGGTACTGGCGCCAGGCTCGCCCCCACCGACAATGACATACTGCCACCCTTTCTCCGCAAGCCCGCTTGCCGCGAATGCCTCGATACAACAGGCTTGATTCTTACGGTCACCGATACTCCCCACCGTCAGGAGGAAAGGGCGCGAAATGCCATCCACCGGACACCCCTCACCTTCCTTCGCGCCCAATCGCGTCGGAATGTAGATGACATTGGAGGAGGCATATTCGTTACCGTACAGCCTGTGAAATTCCCGCTGAGACGTCTTGCTGACAAATACCATGTGGGGCTTGATTCGCTGGATCTGATCATAGGCCCGGAGATACAACTCATCCACGCCCGGTGCGAAGTATTGGGGATGCGTGATCGGACCGACATCATGGCAGAGCACAATATCGCGTGCCTCTAACCGATGACGCACAACGCTGACTGGGTCGAGATGCAGCGTAGGACGAGGGTCGCGGATGACCGGGAAAAGCGAAATCAGCCATGACCAATATACTCTCGCCATTGTTTCGTTGTGAGTCAGGCGACCCGCGACACGGCGCACGAAATCACTGCGCGGAAATCCGTGAAGTCGCCCATAGCGGACCCTGGCAACTCGACTGCCGAGCGACGAAATAATATCGTTTCCCAAAAAAAATTTCCCGGTACGATCATTGAGTGCCAGCGAGAAATCAACATCAACAGACATCGCGTATCCCCTGTATCTTTTTCCAGATTAGCGGGTCACAGCTTTCACAGTCTCGAACAGGTTGCGCGCCGCCCGTTTCCAGGTGAAGCCGCCAGCCTGCCGACGTCCGGCGGATATCAGCGATTGCCGCGTTGCCTCGTCGTCGAGCGCCGTTAGAATATTCAGACGCCACGCGTCCGGACTGAAAGGGTCCGCATAGAGCGCGGCCTCGCCGCAAACCTCCGGAAGCGCGCCAAACGGCGCGGCTATCACCGGACAGCCCAGTGCCATCGCCTCCAATGGCGGCAAACCAAACCCTTCCGTTAGCGAAGGAAAGGCAAGCGCGCCGGCATTGGCCATCAGCCCCACGAGCTCCGGATCGGTAATCCGGCCTGCGAATCGCACATTGGGAGGCACGACATGCCCGAGATTTTCGAAATCGGCTTGCGTGGCGCCACCGAATAGCACGAGCTCGACGCCATTCAGTTCCGCACCGGCGAACGCCTTGAACAGGACGCCGATGTTCTTGTGCTTCTGGGTGTTCGCGAGCGCGAGCACATAGCGCCGCGGTTTGAGGCTCAATGCCGCAAGCTGCCCTTCGTCGGGTTGAACCTGCAGAACATGATCGCAACCGTTGTAGACGACGACGATCTTGTCGGCACTGGCAACGCCATAGCGTACGAGTTCTCTTTTGGAGAATTCCGAAACGGTAAAGATGATCTTGTGCCGCTTGCCAATGAAAAAAAAGAGAAACTTGTACCACAAGCGAAAACCCAGGGAATAGGATTCGGGTGCAGAATACACTTGGGCGTCGTGGATCATCGTCGCCGAATCGCGATGCAACAGCGGGCCGAGATTGCAGAGGTTGAGAATAAAGTCCTTTCTGCGAGCCAAGGGAAAATAGCATTGTTCCCACGCGATTCTGTGTATCCTGCGAACCCAGGGATTCTCGCGAACGCACGAAATATTGCGGTAAGGCGGGACCTCGACGCTGTCTCTGACTACGACGGCATAATCAACGTCGTTACCGGCTTGCCCGGCAATCAAGGCATCAGTTGCGGCGACGAGTTGCTCGGCAACCCTGTGCACGCCCGTCGGCGCTGCCCCGAAGAACTTGCCGTTGAACGCTATCGTCTTCGATGCGATCGTTTTCATAACTTTCCCGCACGCTCACGCGTGAATATTCTTCGCACAAAGTCCCAGAAGCCAATCAGATTGCCGCTCAAACGGTCCAGACGATCGCCTCAAAGCGCCGGCGCGATACTGCGCACGATGTCGCTGGCGACGTTACGCAGGACAACGCAGTTTTCTCTGACAGGTAGGGTATCGGTGTATCAAACACGGCACTGCTGCCTAACGCACGCAAGCGCACGCAAGCGCACGCAAACACGCGCATACCGGGTAAGCCCGCGCGCTACCGGTTTCCAGGGGCAATCATGCGCTTGCCCAAAACTTGACCGGACAGCTCCAGCCGATACGCCGGCCTTCCGCAGTCTCGTGGCAAGTTGATCGCCGGAACTGATGCCGATACCTTGTCTGGTCAGCGCTTACCGATGAACGCCCTCAAAGAAAAGGCCCTCGTCTCCACGAGGGCCTTGGGAATCAGCCTGCAGGGCCGACGCGACGACGCCAATTTTCAATTGGTTAAGCGACCGGCTTGAGACTAACCGCCTCTTTGCAAAGCCGACTTGATAGCTCGCCCGGCGGCATGCGCCGTCGAAAACGCCATGGCCTTGGCTCGATCCCGCACCGCGCTTCGTCCAGGCGGACTGGGATTGATTCCAAGCTTCCTGAGGTAATAGTTGGCGCGATAGATATCCCTTCGCACAGAGTCAATAAACTGGAAGTTTACGCTCAAAGTCACCGAGATATTGTCATCGTTCTTCAACCAGTGGGGGCAGTTGACAGGAACGTGAACGCCATTTCCCGGGACCAATCTGTACAGCCGCGCTCGGTCCTGCAGTTCGGGTCTATAGTTTGCCGCGTTGTTGTCGTTCGTCCAGAACCGCTCAATTTCCACCTCTGGAAGAACCTGCCGATCTTCCCGGTCAAAGACGTACAAATCCTTTCCCCCATGGATTTGAAGAATAAAATTGCATTCGCGATCTATGTGATATGCCGTCACCCGCTTCGGCGACGTTATGAAAATGATGATCTCCTCATTTCTGATCTTGGATTCGATGCCGCCGCCAACCATATCCTTGACCTCTGCAATCGCATGCCTGTACAGCTCGGTGTAGGCAGGATCTCTTTGCGCGTCTCTGAGGATGAACCAGGCGTTTGAATCTTCCAGCTGCCTTAGTGCATTCAGCGGTGAGAACGCACGATTCGTATCTCTCCATTTTTGACCAGGTGCGACGTCACCCATGTCGTAGTAGAGATCAGATGGGCGCGTTCTCAGGGTTCGCTCCGCCAAATCTATCAATTGAGGGACTTCAAAGCGTGGATGAGATGCCAGGCGGTGGGAAACCTCGAAGCTTTTCCGGTCGAAACGCTCTCGAAACACTGAAGAATCTGCGTCGATCCACTTGTCTGGCAATGTCACTTCGGGGACCGCGGAATCCGTGGAGATGTCCATGCGATCGCTCCTTATAGTCTGATAACCGTTGGGAAAACGAGATCCGTTAGTGCCAAAGCCGAACGCCACCCAATTGCGTGGAATCTGCAGAAATCGTACACCGGAGGCCAAGCCGATCAAACCCAGCTTTCAGGGGTTCGGTGCGCTAGCGCACCTTCTGGTTGGTTCAGTCCATCGAATCAGACGAGAAAATGACGACTGCAATGCCAGATCAACGGCCCCGATTCAGATTGCGAACGATACGCCTGCGGACGGGAACAACAACCCTCATCACCGATGATTTCGCATTGTCGGTCCCGGCGTTCGCACCGGGCGGCTGAGGATTTACTCCGAGTTTGCGCAGGATGTGATTGGCGGCCAGGATGCGGCCACGGGCCCGGCTCGCGTCGGTCTCATAGACGAACGCATAGGAAACGCTGCGTTCCGCGCCGGTTTGAACCCAATGGGGCGCGTCCTGCGGCTGGTGAAAACCACTACCGGGCACAAGGTCGAAGACATGTTCGAGGCTCTTGTCTCGCGTGGCCAGATCCACCTGGCCGATCTCGACTATGCCCTGCACGTAGAAATCCTCGAGTTCGTCTTCCCGAACGGCACTGGGACGATAGACATGGTAGTGCTTGTCGCCCTCGATCTGGAAGAAGTGATTGATTTCCGGATCGAAATGGAACGGCGTGGTCGAGGAGGCGGAGCTGACGAAGATGGCCGATTCGAGCCGCACGACCTTTTCACCATTGAGACCGCCGCGTAGTTCGATCACTTTTTCGAACAGCTTGTCCAACAGTTCTCGAAAGCCGGCGTCATAATTCTCGGGCCGCTTCAAAAGCACGCGCGTCGGCCCCGTGGCAAGCTGAGCAAGCGCCTCATCCGGCTTCGACGTTTTTGATTTGACATCGAAGAATCGGGTCCCCGGCGTGGAAGCCGAATTGGAAACGTAATAATCCGCAGGTTTCCCACCATACTTCTTCGCCAACTCCGCTAGTGCCGCCGGCTGGAACATCGACAGCTGATGCAGACAGTGCTTGAAACTGAACGGTGTATTGTTGAATGCGGTCTTGTAGACGGCTTGATCAACGGTCAGCAGAGCGTCGGCAGAAGGGATCATTGTTGTAAATCCAAAGGGTTAGACAACGTCGCAAGCGCGGCAGAACCCGATGTCCAAGGCCTCTCTCGTCAGCGCTTGACTAGCCGCAAGCCATTCCAGCCAGCATATGAGAGGGCATGCTATTGGTGTAGCAGACGCAGCACTGCTGGCTACCGCACGCAAAACATGCCTCGATAGATTTAACCTTTAAACCCCGTCTCTCCGTACGCGGACACACAAACGCTCTCGCCTGCCTCGGTCAGAATGTGCAAGTCGCGCACTGGAGTACCCCATGACCGCAAAACCCAGTCTCACACGCAGCGCCACGCTCAACTTCGTGGGCGGGATCCTGCCTATGTTCGTTGCGCTCGTGACGACGCCGATTTATCTCCACCACATCGGTGCGGCGCGCTACGGGGTACTCGCCATCGTCTGGATGGTGCAGGGTTATTTCGGCTTTCTCGATCTGGGGCTGTCTTCGGCGACGTCCAACCGCATCGCGCAACTCGGCGATGCGCCACACCGCGAGCGCGAAGCAGTCCTGTGGACAGCGATGATCCTCAACGCAGCACTGGGTCTCGTGGGCGGCGTAGCACTGTATGCGCTCATGCACGCGCTGCTCGCGTACTTCGACATGGGGGAGGCCCTGCGCGTCGAGTTGTTGCCCGCATTGCCCTACGTAGCCTGTCTCGTGCCGCTCTCGAATCTCATTTCCGTGTTCAACGGCGCACTCGTGGGGCGCGAGCGCTTTGGCACGCTCAACGCGGTAACACTCCCGGTCACGCTGATGTATCAGCTTGTGCCGCTCGGGGCGGCGCTCGTCTTCGGGCCGAATCTGCGCTTTCTGGTGTTCGGCACGCTAGTGGCCGGGGTAGCGGCGCTGACGGTGACGGCATTCGCGGTCTGGCGCGTCTTTCCGTTGCGCCTCGCCAGCGGCCCACGCCGCGAACTGGTCGGCCAACTGTTTTCCTACGGCGCGTGGATCAGCGTGACGAGCCTGGCGCAGCCGCTGCTGGAGACCGCCGACCGCCTCATGATCGGCCACGCGCTCGGGCCGCAGGCAGTCACCTACTATCAGGTGCCCTTCAATCTCGCCGCGCGCGCGCGACTTTTTCCATCCGTCATCGCCCGGACGCTATTTCCGCGCCTCTCGGCACTCGACGCCGCGAGCGGCGTGGCGCTCTCCTCCAGCGTGATACGCGGCCTCGCCGCCGCACTCACGCCGATGATGGTGTTCGGCATATTCCTTATGCATCCCTTTCTCTCACTGTGGGTGGGCCAGGAATTCGCCTCACGTGCCGCGTCGGTTGGTGAGACGATTCTGGTTGGCATCTGGATCAACTCCCTCGCATGGATCGCTGCCTGCCACCTGCAGGCAACGGGCAGGCCAGGCATCGTCGCGCGTTTGCAGGCTTATGAAATGTTGCCGTTCCTTGCCTTGCTGTGGTGGATGCTGCAACACTTTGGCGTGCTGGGCGCAGCGCTCGCGTGGAGCGCGCGCAACCTGCTCGACGGCGTGCTGTTGCTCCATGCCGCGCGTCTGGATGCGCGGCCAACACGCATGCTGGCCGTGCCGGCGCTGATCGTCACAGCAGCGTATGTCGGCACACTCGTCTTCGCTCCACTCACATGGCCAAGCATCGTGGTGTGGCTCGGTATGACAGCCGTCTCGCTCGCATGGAGCGCACGCACCGAACCTCGGTTCTACGCACGTGTGCTCGAGCTGGTCGCGTCGATGCGCAACTACACGCGACGGTGGGCGCAAAGCCAATGATCACGCGGCATGGCAACGGGCACTCCCTCCCCGCGCGATGTCTGAATGACCGCGCCGACACAGAGCGTCCGCTCCGGTCGGGATTGTCGAACACGCAGACTGCGAGCCAGACATGAGCAAGCTCCACTCCCTTACCGTGCTGCGCGCAATTGCGGCCACGACGGTCATCTTTTTTCACATCCTTGCGCCGACCGGACACACGTTCGGCGAATTCGGCGTGGACATTTTCTTCGTGCTCAGCGGATTTGTGATCGCACTCGTGCTGGATAGCCCCGGTATGACCGTAGGGCGCTTTCTCGCAGACCGCATTGCCCGAATCGTGCCGCTCTACTGGCTGCTGACATTCAGCGTATTAGCCGGCACCCTCATCGCCCCGTCTTTGTTCAATTCAACGACGGCCAACTTCGGAAACCTGCTCAAGTCGCTGCTTTTCATTCCCTACCGCAAGGAAAGCGGCGAAATTTTCCCGATGTTGTTCGTCGGCTGGACGCTGAACTACGAAATGATGTTTTACGTGGTTGCGGCAGTGTCGCTGATACTGATGCGCCGCCATCGACTGCTATTCGCGTCGGCATTGATCTTCGCAATCTTTTGCGCATTAAAGGCCTCAGGCTCGCACGGCGCGATTGCCACGTTCTACTCCTATCAGCGCGTATTTGAGTTCCCGCTCGGCTTCGCGAGTTATTGGCTCTGGAGGCTCGGGGTCCGGATCATACCGGTCCTTGCGGGCTGTATCGTGGCAGGCGCCTACGCATGGATGGCATTCGTGGACTGGCACGCAATGGCGAATATCCCGTTGCTGTATTACGGCATTCCGGCGTTCCTGATGGTCATTGGCAGTCTGAGTCTCGAATCGAAGATGGGGTCGGGCCTGTTGACACGTGGCGCGATATTCGTTGGCAATGCCAGTTATGCCGTCTACCTGAGCCATCCATACTGCGTCGAAGCAGCGCGCAAACTGCTGCCGAGGGCTATCAATGATTTTGACGTCACTGCGCCCATCGGCGTGGCGGCCATCATTGTCCTGGCGACAGCGGTGGGCGGCATACTCTACTGGTTCGTCGACCGACCGCTGCACAAGAACGCGCGCCGGCTATTGCAGCGGCTAGCGAAGATACCGTTGCGTGGAACAGGCCACGCAGGACTGAACCAGCCGGTCATGGCCACTCATGAAGCCCGGGCCCGCAACGTGCCCGTCAAACAGGACGCGAGCTGACTGGCGAACCTTGGCGAGAGGTTGGCACTGACGGCAATCAAAGGTGATCGGAGCCGGCGCGAACCGGCCTCACCTCAGTTGGCGACTCCGGCTATGCCGCCCTGTTCGAGATCGAAGCTGCTCATGCGTGGCAGGAGCACTCAGATTTGCCCCCCGCCCTCGATGTCCTGCATGAGCCACCTAACGACGTAGCGCGAACCATCGGACGTCAAGTGATCCCGGTCCGCGTACATAAACGCCCCGCCCTGCCGTGCGTAGCAATTCTGCGCGTCGCACAGAAGCGGAACCGGATTGAACACCTTCACGTCGGGAAACCTGGCCAGCACCGCTCGGATGCGCGTTTGCACGGCCCTCAGCCGCTTCTCCACTTTTGCGCGTGGGACCGCGCAGGGCGAGCGCACGGAAAATTGCACGGGGCGGCGTACGCAGGCGCTGGGATCGAAATCCAGCTCCGGCGTGTCGAGCACGAACACCACGTGCTTACCCGCAGCGGTAAGCCGGCCCAAGGTGCGTTCAAGACCGGCGAGATAGACGTCCAGGTTGCTCTCTTCGTCACGCTGGCCCAGCGTCGGATTCGCCCGACCGCCGCCCGCAGCCACGAGACGGATATAGCCACCCTGACCGTAGTCGAAGCCGCCCGTGATCGACGAAATGGCGTAGCTCGACAGCACCACCGAACGGATGTCGGACGATTTCACGACGTAATCGAGCACGCCGCCGAACAGCGCCGCGCAATGCTTGACGTGCTCGCCAAGGTAAATGTCAACGCCGGAAAACGGCGGACAGTTGCCGCTACCGACCGCAAACAGCCCAATCCCGTTGGATGCCAATGCCGGCCGCAGCCCTTCGTACAAGTGATTGGCGTGACTGTCGCCGAGCAGCGCCACCTCGGGACGTTCGTTGGGCGCGGGAATGACGCAGAATTCCGAACCCGGGAAGGTCTTCTTGCATGTGTCAGTGAGTACCCAGTGTTGCTGATGCGCGCCGAAGCTCGCGTCGGGAAAACGGTCCGGCAAGCCGTTATCGCTCGAAATCGCGTAGCTGGACAGGCCAACGCCCGTCATCATCGCGACTAGCACGCTCGCAGCACGCACAGGGTGGCACCGCACCGTGCGGCTGAAGCGCGCGGGCGTCTCGATAAAGCTGAGTGTGATGGAAGACAACGCAAAAGCGACGACGATGGCGGCGACCAACATCGTCGCCGTTGGCGTGCCGCCACTCAAAAGATGCAGAAAGACCAGTATCGGCCAATGCCAGAGATAAAGCGGGTAGCTGATGAGTCCGATGTAGACCAACGGCTTAAGGGCAAGCACCCGGCGGTTGAACCAGGCCGCCGGGCCTGCGGAAATGATGAGCGTGGCGCCGCCGGCGGGTAGTGCCGCCCGCCAGCCCGGAAACACAATCTTCGGATCGAACAACGCAAGGCTGACGGCAATGAGGGCGACGCCTGCAAACGAGGCGAAATCGCGCAGCGTCAAGCGCCATGCCAACGCCGTATCCCTTGCAAGCGCGGTGCGGCGTTCGCCGGAATGAAACTCCACCCATGCAAGCGCGGAGCCAAACAGCAATTCCCAGAAACGCGTGACCGGCAGATAAAATGCCGCGATGGCGTGCGTACCGCTCAGGAAGATGCTGCTGGCAAGTGACAGCACGATGCCCGCGGCGATCGCAATTGTCGCCACGCGCCGACTCACGAATCGCCAGAGCAGAAAGAGCGCGATCGGCCAGACGATGTAGTACTGCTCCTCCACGCCGAGCGACCACAGATGCAGGAGCGCGCTTGTCGATGCCCCCTGCGAAAAGTAGTCTCGCGTCATATAAAAGTAGATGTTCGCGACGAACGCGACGCTCGCGAGTGCATCCGATGCGAGCTGCTTGAGTTCACCCGACGCCATCAGCACGATGCCAGCCGCGAGACTGGTGACCATCACGGTGATGAGAGCCGGGTAGATGCGCTTGATACGCCGCGCGTAGAAGTCAATGAGGCTGAAGCGTCCCTGATCGAGCGTCTCGATGATGTGCTGCGAAATCAGGTAGCCGGAGATCGCAAAGAATATATCCACGCCGGCGAAGCCACCCGCCAGTGTCCCAGGGAACGCATGGAAAATGACCACTGAAATAACCGCGGCCGCGCGCAATCCATCAATGTCCGGCCGATAAGCCTGTACAGGCTTGCGCGATGTGACGCTCATCGATGTCTCCCCTCGAATGTCCGTGTGGCTGCGAGCCTGGCCAACGGCAAATCCGCTCGATGACGACGCGCGACGCAGCGCGCCGTTCAGGCTGCTGGTACATGGTATCGGCTCGCCATACGCGCACTGCTACCTACCCCACGCAAGCGCATACATCCCAAACGCTCTCGCACCCTGTGTGGCGCACCGCACATACGGGATACGATTCGCGAGCGCTCGATATGCGTGTATTTGCGTGTGCGGTAGGCAGCAGTGCTGCGTCTGCCAGACCAATACCATGCCTTCTACATGGTGGCTGGAATTGCTTGCGGCATCCGCAACTTTCAGCCCGAGGCCAGACAACGGCAGTTGGCCCCAGCATAGACACTGAGGACGGAAACACTGAGGATGGAAACCGTGAAAATAAGCCACGACAGAGGCCCCTCTGCCGGCAAGCAATCAAAAGTTTGCCTGATCTTCGCCACGCGGGGCCGCGCCGAGCTCCTTAAGCATGTCATCGCCTTCGTCGATCTGCAGACTGTCAAGCCGGATCTGATCATCGTCTCTTGCGTATCGGATGAGGATATTGGCGACCTTGCAAGCCAACCTGGCATGCTCGTCATCAAGGGGAAGCCTGGCAGTTCCGCGCAACGCAATACCGCATTGAACCATGTGCCGGAAGACTTCGACGTCGTGATCTTTCTGGACGATGATTTCCTGATGCACAGCACATGGATTTCGGAAATCCTCAAGGTCCTGGATAGCGATCCCTCTATCGCCTGTGTTACCGGAACGGTACTCGCAGATGGCATCCATGGGCCGGGTTATTCGTTCGAAGAAGGACGAGCTATCCTGGCCGGGACGCGTGAAACCCCGGAAAGATTGATTGCAACTCCGGCCGGTGCTCCCTACGGGTGCAATATGGCGTTTCGAGCCCGCAGCATTGCAGGCCTCCGCTTTGATGAGCGCCTTGTTCTCTATGGCTGGCAGGAGGATCGTGATTTCGGAGGCCAGATATGGAATCTCGGCCGTCGTGTCGTTCGCGTTAATACCGCACTCGGAGTGCACCTGGGAGCCAAGCGTGGGAGGGTGTCTGGGCGCAAGCTAGGCTATTCACAGGTCATCAATCCACTCTATCTAGTGAGAAAGAAAACGATGCCTTTGCGCGTTGCGCTCGACCACGTTCTGCGAAATGTTGCCAGCAATATTGTACGAAGTATTGCACCGGAGCCTTGGGTCGATCGTCGCGGTCGTCTGAGCGGCAATCTGATCGGCCTCTGGGACTTCGTACGAGGAAGGCTGACACCTGAACGAGCGGCAAAGTTATGAAAACTATCGAACATAAGACGATAGCGTTAGATTGCAAGCCGGCATTCTTCCTGTACCAGCCGCGGATCGTCGAGTGATTGTTGAGTGCGCCGCACAAGCCGCCGCGCGGGGTTAAAAGGCCAGGCGCACTCTCCCACGCGGCTCTTCGCCAGAACCCTACCCGCGGCGTTTCGGCTGCGTCACAAATTCAACAGGCTCTACGTCGACAGGTTCTACTACGTTACGACTGGGCCAGACATAGGCAGAAGAGGCAACCCGTCCCTGACGCCTGAATACGCGTCTTGACGCAAGCGGCGAGAGTGCCCCCGCTGCGGCCGCAAACAGGTAGAAACACGAACCCAGCTCGAACACCCCAGCCGAAGTCGAAGCGACGATCAATGCCGAGATCATGCTATGCCGAGCCGCGTAGCAGACGGCGCGTTCCGTGATTGGGTAATGGGCTGGCATCGGCGAGAGCAGAGACTTGCCAACGAACATCCCATAGCAGACCGCACCCACGATACCCAGACTCCCCAGCAGTACCACCAGGAAGCTCGATGCGCGAATGCTGCCCAATCCGACGCCTATCCCATAGGTATCGAAGAAATTGGTCATGCCCTGAGTGTTCCAACTCATTCGTTCAACGCCGGATGAGCTACCAGCTTTGCTCAATATCGCCGCGTCGACGAATTGCCCGAGCGTATCCACCACCCCCGGCAGGAAGAGTATGACGTAGAGCACACCCAGCACGCCCATGCAAGCAGAGATGATCCACATGCGATGCTTGCGCACAGCAGCGTCGCGCGCGACAAGATGCGGCCTGCTGAACACCAATACGATCAGATACCCAGCCATCCCGACATAGGCGCTTCCCGAAGTGGACAGCAGCATCAGTGCACCCGTCGCGACAGCAAGTGCGCCGGCCAGTTTCGGACGCCACCCGACCAGCCATAGATTCAGGCAAAAGACAAAGAGCGGCAGCGTGAAGGTTGAGAACGCGGAAGTCTCGCTGAACGTGCCGCTGATGCGCACCAGTCCACCCAATTCCTCGCCGCTCAGATCGGCGAACTGTGCTGTCTTGACGAGCGAAAGAACATCAATGCCGACAATGTGCGAAACGGCATCGATCACGCCTGCGAGCACGTCGAGCAGAGTGAGCAGGAAGATCGCGTTCGCGAAGGTCCTGTACGCGCCACGACATTTCAGAAATGCATACATGCAGCAATACACCACGACATCGCCAATGCAATACACCACCTGAGACAGATTGCCCGAGACGGGGCGGAGCGGCTGTAGCAGTATCAAGTCGGTACTGCGATCGACGGGAAACACGAACGTCGTACCGAGTAACAGGCGCGGCAGCAGGATGGCGCCCACACTTGCCCACAGGCAGTTGCAGAGCAGCCAGAAACCCGGCTTGTCCATCGAGAACGCATCGCCAAGCTTCTTCCCGCCGACAAGATTGAAAGCCCTCAAGGCGAAGAATGCGAGAAAGAGTTGTGGCGGCAAGATGCCGATACCGCCCAATCCCAACGCGAGCGCACAACCGAACAGCGAGTAGACAGCCATTCCGTAAATCACGGCGCGATGCGACGTGTAGAGCGCCACCATTCCGGTGACGAACACAATGATCCCGAATATCGTCAGTTCCACTTGCTTGAACCCCTATCCGTCCGCCGCACGCTCATGCGCGAACGATCTTGTTGCTGCGCCGTCTCATGCGGAGCGTCGGTACTGGAGCGCCGGCGGTGTATCGGCAAACCCTTTGTTGTCATGCATCGCGCGTTCCACGACATCCATGAATTCGTGTTTGAAACGTTCCGCCGTAAAGCGCAAGGCATTGCGGCGGCAGACTTCCCCACGAAACAGCGGGCGCGCTTCGAAACGCTCCACCGCATCGACGATGGACGCCACATTCTGCTCATCGAAGAAAAGCCCCGTGCCGCGCTCCGGATCCGAAGAATCGACGACGATCTCCCGCACACCTCCACGGCCCAACGCGATGACCGGGGTGCCGCAGGCCTGTGCTTCGACTACCGAAATGCCGAAGTCCTCTTCCGCGGCGAAGACGAAGGCGCGCGCGCGTTGCATGTAGTCCACCAGCACCGCATCGGGCTGATAACCGAGCAGCGTTACGTTAGGCGTCGCGCATGCTTTGGCGCGCGCGAAATCGGGGCCGTCACCGATCACCACGAGACGCCGCGAGGGCATCGCCGCAAAAGCCTCGACGATGAGCGGAATCCGCTTGTAAGGCACCATGCGCGAGGCAATCAGATAGAAGTCCTCATGCTGCGTGCCAAGCTCGAACCGCTCGACATCGACAGGTGGATAGACAACGGTGGCGTCACTACCATAGGCCTTCCGGATGCGTCTTCCGACGAAGGCCGAATTGGCGACGAAAGCGTCCACACCATGTGCGGTGCGATGGTCCCAGATACGCATGTAATGAAGCAGCAGACGCACGATCCAGCTCTTCATGCCGTGCTGCATGCCGGCTTCGGCCAGATATTGATGCTGGAGATCCCACGCATAGCGAATCGGCGAATGCACATAGCTCACGTGCACCTGATGCGGCCCGGTCAGCACGCCTTTGGCCACAGCATGGCTCGACGAAATCACGAGATCGTAGGCCGATAGATCGAACTGCTCGATCGCCAGCGGCATAAGCGGAAGGTAGCTGCGGAACGATTTGCGCGCCCGCGGCAAATGTTGAATAAACGAAGTATGGGCGCGTTTTCCGCCCAGCACGCCCCGCTGCGACTCCGGAAAGAAATCGACGATACTGTAGAGATCGGCATGGGGAAACAATTGAAGAATCTGTTCCACCACCTTTTCCGAACCCGCATACGCAGCGAGCCAGTCATGCACGAGGGCTACCCGGCCGAAGCGACGTGTGTCGTTTGCAAGGGTTGCGGCAAGCGTTACATTAGCCACGGCGATATCTCCTCGATCAGCTTGACTGCGGTGGCACGCCAGGTCAGTTCCGCAGTACGCGCACGGCCCCGCTCGCGCAGACTCGCACGCAGCGCGGCGTCGCTGGTGATCTGTTCAAGCAGGTGCGCTAGTTCCGCGGGATCATCCGGCGAGGTGTAGAGCACGGCATCGCCACACGCTTCCAGCACGGCCGGCAACCTCGAAGCAATGACAGGACAGCCGAGAGCCAGCGCCTCGACCGGCGGCAGCCCGAAGCCCTCATAACGTGACGGATACACGAAACACGCCGCGCGCCGGTACAGCGCCGCCAACTCGCCGTCGCTCACGTAACCGAGGTGTTTCACGAACGCGGGCAACGCATCCCGGCCCGCTCCGTACACCCTCGAATCCCCGCCGCCCACCACCACGATGTCGAACTGCGCATCGTTGATGAGGTGCGCGGCCTCGGCCACGAGACGGAAATTTTTGTGCCGGTTGAGGCTTCCCACCGCCAGCACGAATGGACGTCCGTTCAGCGTGGACTCCACTGCGCCTTGATCCTGTTGCACACGCAACATGTGCTCTCCGCTCTCCGGCACGACACCAATCTTGCCGGCAGGAATCCGGTAAGCGTCGCACAACTCGCGCCGCGAGAATTCCGACACGGTGAGCACGCGCTGCGATACCCGGCCGATGCGTGGTGCCATCAGGCGGTACCAGGCGACAAAGGAGCGGCTGTAACTGTCGGGCACGCGTGCGGGCGCCGCGTCGTGCAGCACCGTCACCTGACGGCCGTACATCAGCGGCCCGGAGTTGCAGAGATTGAGCAACAGGCGGCCCGATGCCGCCTGTGGTAACGCGAGTTGTTCCCAGCGCAGGCCGCCGCCTTTTCCGCTCCCCCGCAGCCCGACGTGCCGAAACGGATTGACCATGCCGGCCAGTGCTTCGGGTACGACGATTTCGGTCCTCAGTCCGGCGACGAGCGGATCGTCCAGTTCGATCAACTGATCGAGCGCTCGAATGGTCTCGAATGCGAAGCGATCGACGCCCGTCGCGCGGCGCCCCAGAAAACGGCCATTGATTACCAGATTCGGAGTATGCAGGGGTTTCATCGGCGGGTTCCGGGGCATCGCTCAAGGTACGTCGTTACGCGTGCGCAAAGTCACCGCGGCACACAACCAGATTCGACAGACCGCGTCATACAGGTCATATGGCCCAGAGTGTGACCGACCCGCAGCCAGAAAAATGTTCGCCGTCGCTCATGCAACGCCAGTTTTCACACCGGGCCCCGTTCGCCGGCAATCGCATAGGTGAACCGGAACGCCCGCGCGTACAAAAACGCAGCCCGCCGCGGCGGGCCGGGCGGGCCAGGATATCCCTTTGCCTCGGAGACCCACACCTTCGCGCAGCATGTCACGTCCTATCCGTTCGCCGTCGCACACACGAAGGACGCAACAACGTATCAAGATGATCTTTGAATGCGTCTCCAACAGAGGCCAAACCATCGAGATGCCGGCATCGCGCAACGCGCACGGAGCCGGCAGCCCTCTCACACAAGGAATCCGCCGTGAAGCATCCCGTAGCAACCACCCGTGTCCTGCCCGCCAACACAGCCGTCTCGTCCGGTTCGCGATCCGCGAACCGGACGAAAACATACCGGTGGTTCGGCACACGCGCCGCCGAAAGCGTCGCAGCAGGCATCTGCGTGCTCGCGTGCGTATCGACGGTGCAAGCCAGCGATGCTGTGCGAGCCATGCCTGCCGACACCTTCATCGAGACACTCGCTGTCATTACCCACGTCAACTATACCGATGGCGCCTATGTCAACGTACGTAACGTCGCCGACGATCTGGCATGGCTCGGCATCCATCACGTGCGCGACTATGCGCCCGGCAGCAGTCCGCCGTTTTCAAGCTATGTCTATCTCGCGCAACACGGCGTCAAATTCAACTTCCTGACGGGCTCGAACTTTGCGGAGTCAATCGGACAGGCTGCGAAATTGAACGTCACAGTGCCTGGCAGTGTCACGGCCATCGAAGGTTTCAACGAGATCAACAACTGGCCGATCCCCTATCACGGCCTCACGGGCACCGCTGCCGGGCTCGCCGTGCAGCGCGAGATCTACGCACGTGTACACGCCACGCCGGAACTCAAGGGCGTGCACGTCTACGATCTCACCGGCTACGACGAGAAGTCAGTCGAGACGCGCGCAGATTCCGCCGATTACGCGAATCAGCATGTCTACCCACAAAACGGCGAACAACCAACCTATAACGCGAACGGCGACAGGTGGATGGGCGCGGCCATTGATGCCGTCAAGAAGTTTCAGCTGCCGCTCGTCATCACCGAATTCGGCTACTTCTCGATGCCTCAGGCAGGCTGGTACATGCTCGGCGTCGACGAGCCGACCCAGGCCAAGGGTGTTCTCAACGGCTACATGGACGCGGCGGCGGCGGGCGTAAAACGGACCTTTGTCTACGAACTGCTCGACCAGAAACCCGATCCGCAGAACAAGAGCGGCGAAATGCACTACGGACTCTTTCGCAACGACAATAGTCCCAAACAGGTGGCCCACGCGATTCGCAATCTCACGTCGATACTGAACGCTGGCACGACACTGCGCGCGAACGGCACAACCGGCGCGGTGCGTGGCACCCTCGCTTATAGACTCTCCGAAATGCCGGTATCGGCGAACAGTTTGCTGCTGCAGAAAAAGGACGGTCGCTTCGTACTGGCGCTATGGAACGAAACGCCGATCTGGGACCGGGCGGCGGGGACACCGCTCACCAGCCCGCCTGCCTCTGTCGAACTTGACTTCGGCGTGAAAGCGAGCCGTGTTGACCTGTACGATCCGCTCGTTTCGGCGGCGCCGCTCGCCAGCCATCGCGATTTGCGCCAACTCACCGTGAACGTACCTGACCACGTCATTCTGCTCGAAGTCACACTCGCGGACACGCCGGGAACCTGAACGCGTTCGCCAGCGCCTGACCGCTATCCCGAGGCTGCCGATTCGAGCGACGAGCCACGGGTGTACGGGCGTATCGCCCCGTACGGCGTCCGTCCGCGAATCAGCTCCACTAGTTGCTGAATCGCGTACCGACACACATACTGCGCGCTCGCGCCCCCTTGCAATGTCAGGCCTCAGTTCCCTTGGCGGGTACTCCGGTGGTGTAGCTGGAATATCCGTAGGCGGCGTACGCTTTCCCGTAGCGACCTGGTCTCGACATCGCGTCGTTGAAAATGACACCGCGAATCGGCACACCGATCTGCTCGAACCTGCGCGTCGACTCGCGCAGTTCCTCCACCGTTGTCACGCCGTGTCGTGCAATCACGAACACCATTCCCGCAATCGAAGCCACAATGCCTGAATCGGCAACCGGCAGAATAGGCGGCGCGTCGATCAGGACCACGTCGTATTCGCTGTCTACCTGCTGGGCGAACGCGAGGAAGTTCCGATGCTTGAGAATTTCGCTTGCGTTCTGTATGTATCCTCCGTTCGCGATGAAATCGACACCTGGCAGAATGCCGCGGTGTACAGCATCTTCGAACGTCTTGTCACGCGTCACGATATTGGTAATGCCAGGGCTGCATGGAACTCCAAGATATTGGTGCAACGTGCCCCTTCTCAGATCAGCATCGACCAGCAGCACACGTTGCCCCGACGCCCCGATCAACGCCGCGAGATTAACCGAGACGAATGACTTGCCCACGATGGGCGTCGGCCCGGCGAGCAAGACAATCCGGTTAGGTGCGTCGACGAGAGCAAACTCAAGCGCGCTTCTGAAGCTTCGCAGACTTTCGATCGCTGCATCGCCCGCCGCTGCGTGCGCCAGCACAAGATTTGAATCGGTGTTGCGTAGAAGACTACGGGCCAACGTTTCCTGTACTCTGCTGCGAGGAATCGTCGCGTACACGGACAGCCCCGTGCCGGTTTCAATTTCGTTCTGAATGGTGACGCCGTCAAAGAGCCTTCGCTTGAGCAATACCAACACGACGCTCGCGAACAGGCCCGCCATCAAGGCTCCGATAATCGCAAGCACGCGTTTCGGCCGAATCGGACTATCCGGCACGATAGCGGTATCTACCAATCGCACATTCGACACCTTCCCCGCTTTGAGAAGACGCAGTTGCTCACGGGTGTTCAAGAGGTTCGTGTAGATGGAGGTATCCACCTGAACCTCTCTCTGCAGCCGCAGCAGGCTCTGCTCCATCGGCGGCAGTTGCTTGGTCACGGAAGCAATGCCTCCAACCTCCCTCTGAGCCTCGCTCAATTGGTCGTTGACGGCGATCACTGCCGGGTTTTCCGATGTGTACCGCGCGAGAAGCAACGCTCGCTGCTGCTCAAGGTCGGCGACCTTGCTTTTCGCCTGGGTCGACCGTTGCAGAAGCGCGGCTGCTTCCGCGCTAAGATCCACTGTCCCGTTCTTCGCCCGAAATGCGTTGAACTCGCTTTCCGCGACCTCCAGTTTGGACTTCAGTTCAGGCAATTGAGCATCGAGAAATGTGATCGACTTCTGTGCCTCTTCCTGAGTACGCAAGACATTTTGCCGAACATACGCCGCACCGATCGCATCGAGAATAGCGCTGATCTTTTTCGGATCGGTGCCCTCCAGAGCTACGCCGATCACATCAGATTCCTTACCTTTCTCCGAAATCAACAAGCCCGATTGCACACGCTGAATCGCAGCAAGCTCCGAAGTCCGAACAAGTTCAAAACCGACGCCCGGCTTTCCGACGATCTGGTCCACGAGGAGATCAACTGGCCCTTCGGCCGTTTCAGCGTGCAACAGTTCACCGACGCGCCCGGGCAACTCGATGCTTTTGTACTTCAGCAAATAGTTGCCGTTCTTGTGCAGTGTCAGGATAAATGTCACGCCTTGCAGTGCATCGGGCACATCGAATTTCGAAACGCTGATCCGCTCATAACCCCATGCATAGCCGCCCATGCCGGAGTGGGCCAGATCACTCAGGTGGCCAGCAATCCACCGGCCGACTACCGGAAAATACCGCGGCGTCGCGCTGAGGCTGAGTTGCGCACTGGTCACGGCTCCCGCGATCACCAGTCTGGAGCGCAACACCTCGATCTCGGCCGAAGCAGCCGTCTTGACAGCGAACATCGACTTCACGTCACCCAAGGCGTCCTTGGCGGCATTCGGATTCTCCTGAACCTGGATCAGAATATCGGCCTGATACACCGGCGCCGCGAGCAGTGCATAAGCCGCACCCATAAAAAGAAAGCACGCGGTGATCAGCGCGATCATGCCGCGGTTCTGATACAGGACGTCCAGAAAGACGCCAAGATGGTCCGCCTGTTCGGGGACTACATCTATGGTATTAATTGACGGGTCATGGTAATTCATGTGCCTTCTCCCCTATTCCCAAACGTTCCGGCAACGCCTGCTTTCGCCATCGCTCTGCCGGATGCACTGCCGCCAGGCCAAACAGATTTTTGTTTCATTAGTAACCGATGGCCCGGCCAGCAGCTGCCGCCTGTGTACTTGGCACAATCAAACCGATCACGCGGCTCCACCTGACAAGTGCAGATGCATCGACAAACACCACGTCATTTGGCTTTAGCTCAAAGCCATCCGCAGTTGCCATCGCAGCCGGAGACCCGGCATTCAGGTGAAAGACCACCGGCTTACCCACGTCGCGCCCGCGCACGACAAAGACCTGCGACGCATCTCCCGAGGTTTGACTGATGCCGCCGGCGTCACCTAGCGCTTCGTTCAAACTCATTCGACCGTTGTTGAACGTCAAACTCCCCGGACGTTGGACTTCGCCAAAAACGTACACTTTCGTGTCGGTCTGCGCGAAGACGCGCACCATATCGCCTCTGCGCAGTTCGATGTTGTCGGGGTTCACGCCCTTTGCAATCATGCCGGGGATATCAACATTCACGGTCTTGTCGCCACGCGTAATTGCGACCATCGACCTGTCCGCGGTAGGCGTAAATCCTCCGGCACGATTGATGGCTTCGGGCAAGGTCATCGGCATGTCGTTGAGAACCTGCACGCCGGGATTCCTGATTGCGCCGTCCAGATAGATCCGCTTGCTTCGATAAGTCTCAATCCGCAACGTCACCTGAGGTTGGCGCACGTAACGGCTGAGCTTTTGGGCCAGCAGATCACGCGCCTCCATTTCGGTGAGCCCTGCCACCTTGAGTGGACCGATATAGGCATACTGGATCATGCCACCCGAGTCGACTGTATAGCCCGAGGTCATCGAACCTGCGCTGTTCGCTTCAGGTCCGGCGGACGGCGAGGAGCCCGGCATATTCAGCTCAGGGTGATCCCATACGACAATGCTCAATATGTCGCCGGCCCCTAACGTGTATGGCGCTGGCTTCGCGAACAATTGCGTGACTTCGTCAGGCACCGCCTTCGAGCGTTCGGCGCGTTCCTTTTCAACCAGATCGTCGGTGATTTCGATCAGGCTGCCCGTGGGGACCGCATCCACACCCTTACCCGGGTGAGCGTCTGCCGTCGCGCGCACGCTGCTGCTGGCGAGACCGCTGCCCCCCTCCGCTTGTCCCGGACCAGACGTTCCGGATGGGGGACTGAATGACATCCCCGGTGACCATGCACACCCTGCCAGGCATACCGCCAGCGCAGCGCCGGTGACCGCAGTCCTGACCTGTTGTCGGCAGCTTGCAGCACGAGTTCGCCTGAATGAATCGTGCACCGGGTCTGCTCGCTCTTCAACCAATACATTTGACTCTTGCGCGTTCGTGGTCCTTTCCGAACCCAACTTGTTGCGTAACATCATCGCTACTCCCTCTGTCGCGCGTCCAACCTGATGCCCCCGTTGCAACGCGCACATCACTATGTAGAATTTTTTCTTACTTTTTGCTGGCGATACCCAGCCGCCCCACGCCGCCCGGCCTTATAGCCTTCGATCAACCCGTCACCTCCGATTCAGTACGCGCCACTCCCCTTGAAGACCACCTTGAAAGTCCTAAAAAGAATGGCGACGTCCCGGAGCAACGACCAGTTCTTCACATAGGCGACATCCAGGGACACCCGCGTCGCGTAGTCCGTCGTACTGCGGCCGCTGACCTGCCACAGGCCTGTTATGCCGGGTTTGGCCATCAGGTAGTACATGACGTTTGTTCCATAGCGCTCCAGTTCCTGGTCGATGATAGGGCGCGGTCCGACCAGGCTCATATCGCCGCGCATCACGTTCCATAACTGCGGCAACTCATCCAGACTGGTACGGCGTAGAAACCGGCCGATACGGGTGACCCGCACGTCGTTCTTGAGCTTGAAATCACGTTCCCACTCGGCACGCGCCTGCGGATCGTTTTCAATCAAGGTCTTGAGCACCTGGTCTGCGTTCACAACCATCGAACGGAACTTTAGGCAACGAAATTTCTTCCCTTTATGCCCCACACGGACGTGTCCGAACACGGCCGGGCCTCCATCGCTCAACACGACCGCCGCGAGCAAAACGAGGACCGGCAGCAGCGCGACTATCAACAACGCACTGACCACGACGTCAAAGCTGCGCTTGACGACCTTTCGTACGGCTCCAGCGCTGTCCAGGCCATATTCGCGGGGCGTCGTATCGATTTCGGCATCGAAGCCCGAAGTGCCGGCGAGCCGAAGTCCCGCGAAACGGGCAAGTTTGAATTCGCCGAAGATGAGCGTATGCGAGCCGAGCAGGGATATGCCGGTCGTGAGCGTCCAATAGAGGAACCACTGCAACGGCAACTGGTTCTCACGATGAATTGCATAGAGCAACCCAAGGCCGCAGAGCTGGACAGCGAGCCACGCGAATGCAGTGCGGCTCGCAAGGCCGAACACCGCCCGCGTACGCCGCGCAGGGTAGGTTCCGCAAGCCGGAAACACGGACAGAGCAAGGGCAGCAACGAACGCGACGAGCGACGGATCAAGCTCGTGTGGATGACCCACTTGCGGCAGGTTCAAGTGCAACGCGCCAAACGCACCCAGTACGATCAGTGCGATGTCGGTCAATCGATGGACTAGTACTGACATTTCTGTTACCCCAGACCTTAACGTTCCCCGCGACGATCACTCCCGACTCATCGCCGCCCACGGCTGCCTGATTTCCGTCGAACCGGCCGTAGGACCAGCAACGGAAATCTCGCCTCCCGCATCGCTAGCGGCGGGACGCACTCTGTCGTCCGCGCCGATATATCTCTTCGACCGCCACCGTGTCGATCGCGAACGGCAGCCTGCCCAGGGTTTCGACTCGTCTATGCGCGCCCAGCGCGGAGGGAGTCTGCACCTTGGTCCGATGTGCATTTCGTGTCGCTTCACGTCACGGTCTTATCCACTTGATAAGCAGTACTTCAGTCCACAGCAATACGCTACGCCCTCGACCGGATACATTCCGTGCGGCATCACACCAATCAGGTTGTTTAGACGAAGTTCGCATTTTGGATGAGTAACATCATGAAAGCCGGCGGGCGACTTAAATCCAAAGCGCCGTGGCAGAAGCCTGGCGCTCGCCCAAAAAAAAAGGCGATGCGGGCAAACTATCCCTTATTATTATTTTTATTAGTCATGCGAATTAATATTGTTTATATATAGCGAAAACACATTTCCCACTTCGCACCGTCGATTCTCTATATTTAGCGAGATCTCATAGAAATGCGCCGACGTCCGTTCGAAAACGCGCAGCTAGCGCCTTTGCCACTTTCTTGCTAATCGCACGGCGCCCCGCGAGAATATCGCTGACCACCGTTGGCGAGGCGATATCCGCCAGGTCCTTTTGCTTGAGACCATGCGTTTCCAGCAGGTGGCGTAGCACTTCACGTGGTTCTGCACTGGGGAGAACTACATGACGAGTTTCCCAGCAGTCGATCAGAGCGGACAGAACGCCGAGCAGATCCACCAGCGGATTGCCCGTGTCACCCTGGGGATATTTCGTCAGGGCATTCGCGAGTTGCGTCATCTCCTCGTATTCCTGCTCGGTACGAATGGGTTTGATAGACACCTTGCTCTGCAACGCAGCCCAAGCTTCTGCGATGTCAGGGACCTGGCCCAAAAGGCGATCGGCATTCATATTCTTTGAATTCTCCTTTTGAGAAGATCGTATTCTTTCGGTGTTGGGTAATCCAGCCATGCCGTAACGCGACTCCCCCGCAGTGATGCCGTGCCGCTCTGTCATAACTCCATCTCCGCAAGTAACGGCAATTGCTATTGCTCATCTCTCAATTTATTTAGTAAGACGAATTTTTAACAATTCAAAATCACTTTTATCAATCCAACCCGTTTGGCGTGATCGGCGCACAGTGCTCGAAGATGTCGAGCCGATCGGATGGATCGGCATTTCGATATTTCTCGACTATCTGTTTGCGCACGCCTTCTGCTTCTGCTGACGCCATGAGCCAGTCGGCGGCAATCGTCACTTTCACGATGTCGCCCTACGCGCAGCAGTCCAACTCCACGAAACCGAGTTTAAAAGGAGTGTCGTCAGCAGTGCGTGCGCGCGGCCACACTCCGCAATCGAGAAACGGCCAAAAGTGCGTGCTCGTCGATCAGCCGCCAAGGTCTGACACTGTTCGCAGCCCCGGATAGCACGCCATGGTCACAGTCGAGCGAAACCAGCGCAGCATGTGGGCCGCAACCAGAACGTCAAATAACGGGGGCAACAAACGGATCGGGGGCCTGCGCGCACAAGAGAGCACGGGCCGACGACCGGGAAGGTAGGCAGCGCCAGGCGGCGGAGACATTGGGGTTGCGCGCTCGCGCCACCAGGCGAATATGTAGTGAGCCCGAACGCTCGGAGGGCGGAGCCGGATCACGGCACCGAGGCAGCAACAGCCGCCGGAGACATAAGACAAGGCATCGCACCGCGCTCGACGCCGTGCGATGCCTTGAATACGCAGCGTTAACTGAGGGCGTAGCGAATCGCCTCTACGCCTGCATCAGTGCCGAGCAGACACAGATTCGCTCCGCGTTCTGCGAACAGGCCAACGGTCACGACGCCCGGCCATGCATTGATCTGTGCTTCGAGTGCACGCGGATCGGCGATCTTCAGACCTTTGATGTCGAGGATCTCGTTGCCGTTGTCCGTAATAAACGGTGCACCGTCCTTCGTCACGCGCAGGACCGGCACGCCGCCAAGCGCCGTCACGCGGCGGCCAATCGCGGTACGCGCCATCGGCACGACTTCGATCGGCAGTGGGAAGTTGCCGAGCGTGTCGACCAGCTTGCTCGCATCGACGATGCAGACGAATACGTCCGACACCGACGCGACGATCTTTTCGCGCGTCAGCGCGCCGCCGCCGCCCTTGATCATCGCGCCGCTGCGGTCGATCTCGTCGGCACCGTCGACATACACCGGCAACGTTTCGATCTCGTTCAGATCGAGCACCTTGAAGCCGTGCGATTGCAAACGTGCGGTAGTGGCGAGCGAGCTCGACACCGCGCCACGATAGCGGGTCTTGCTGGCGGCCAGCGCGTCGATGAAACAGTTCGCGGTGGAGCCGGTGCCGACGCCGATCACGGAGCCTTCCGGCACGTTGGCGTTCACATAGTCGGCGGCGGCCTGGCCGACCAGTTGCTTGAGTTCGTCTTGGGTCATGGGGAATGCAGGCGAGCAGTAAAAACGACAAGTTTAC
This sequence comes from Paraburkholderia sp. SEWSISQ10-3 4, assembly GCF_030464785.1. Taxonomy (NCBI): domain Bacteria; kingdom Pseudomonadati; phylum Pseudomonadota; class Betaproteobacteria; order Burkholderiales; family Burkholderiaceae; genus Paraburkholderia; species Paraburkholderia sp. SEWSISQ10-3 4. Next base: position 63,723 of record NZ_JALPRI010000020.1, on the reverse strand, counting down.
CGGAGTTTACTTCTTCACCGAGCGCTGACGCACCGCTTCGAACAGACAAACACCGCTCGCCACGGACACGTTCAGGCTTTCGACCGTACCCGCCATCGGAATCTGCATGACCACGTCGCAGGTATCGCGTGTGAGGCGGCGCATGCCCTCGCCTTCGGCGCCCATCACCAGTGCGACCGGGCCGTCGAGTTCGGTCTCGTAGAGGCTCTTGGTGGCCTCGCCGGCGGTACCGACCACCCACACGCCCGCGTCCTTCAACTCACGCAGCGCACGCGCCAGATTCGTGACGGTGATGTACGGCACGGTGTCGGCCGCGCCGCTCGCCACCTTCGCAGCGGTCGCGTTCAAACCCACTGCGCGGTCACGCGGCGCGATCACCGCGTGCGCGCCGGCCGCATCGGCCACGCGCAGGCAGGCGCCGAGGTTGTGAGGATCGGTCACACCGTCCAGCACGAGAATCAACGGCGAACCGTTGATGCCGTCGAGCAGTTCGGCCAGATTCTGCGCGAGCGGCATATCGCCCGCACGCGCCACCACGCCCTGGTGCCGCTCGGTATGCGAGAGGCCCCACAGACGCGTTTCGTCGGCGGCGATCAGATGCACGCCGGCTTCTTTCGCCGCGTGCAGGAACTCGGTCATGCGACGGTCTTTGCGCGTGGCGTCGTAGTAAACCTCTTCGACCGTCGACGCATCGTGCCGCATACGTGCGGTCACTGCGTGGAAACCGTATAGAACCTTGAGACGTGACATGACTGACAAACCTTTGATTGAGCGCGCCCTGAAAGCGCGCTGCTGTGATGAATGCGAACCTGCTTACTGTGCTGCCTGAGTAGCGTGTCTCGCTACCTGACTTGATTGCGATGAAACGAAGACCGCGCGCAACCGGTACGTTTCTACGTACCCGATGCGCGCGGTTCAAGCCGTCAAACGACTTCAGCGCTTCTTGCGGGCCTGCGGTTTCGAGGCCGACTTGGCCGGCGCGCCGCCGTGTTTCTTCGCTGCACCGCGTGCCGCGCGCGCTTCCTTGACGGCTGCGGTTTGCGCCGGCGCTGCCTTCTTGCGCCGGCCGCCCGGCGCTGCCGCGCCGCCTGCACTGCTATCCGCCGGCGGCAACGAACGCACGCGTGCGCCGCCGCTTTCGCCGGATGTCTTGTCGGCAAGAGCCGGACGACTCGCCGGCGGCTTGATCGGCGTATCGCGCACGAGGCGGAAGTCGATCTTGCGCGCATCGAGATCGACGCGGCTCACCTGCACCCGCACCCGATCCGACAGGCGATAACGAATCCCGGTACGCTCGCCGCGCAACTCGTTCTTGATCTCGTCGTACTGGAAGTAGTCCGAGCCCAGTTCGGTAACGTGCACGAGGCCTTCAATGAAGAGCGAATCGAGTTGCACGAAAATGCCGAACGACGTCACACCGTTCACCATGCCGCCGTACTCTTCGCCGAGCTTGTCGCGCATGAAGTAGCACTTGAGCCAGGCTTCCACGTCGCGCGATGCTTCATCCGCGCGGCGTTCGTTCGCCGAGCAATGCAGACCGAGTTCTTCCCAGATCGCCACGTCTTTCGACTTGTTGCGAACGCCGTGTTTTTCCTCATCGGCCTGCTGCATTGCTCGGGCACGCGGCGACAGCGCCGTGTTCAACTCGACGCCTTGCGGCGGCTCCGGCTGATACTTGCGGCCTTGCAGAATCGCGTAGATCGCGCGGTGCGTGAGCAGGTCGGGATAGCGGCGAATCGGGCTCGTGAAGTGCGCGTACGCTTCGTACGCGAGACCGAAGTGGCCGATGTTGTCCGGACTATAGACAGCCTGTTGCATCGAGCGCAGCAGCATGGTCTGCAACATCTGCGCGTCCGGCCGCTCGCGGATCTGCGCCATCAGCGCGGCGTAATCGCTGGCGTGCGGCTTGTCGCCACCGGCGAGCGAAAGGCCCATACCGCGCAGGAAGGTGCGCAGGTTCTCGAGCTTCTCGGCGGTCGGCCCGGCGTGCACGCGGAACAGACCCGGGTGCTTGTTGCGCTTGAGGAAGTCGGCCGCGCAGACGTTCGCGGCCAGCATGCATTCCTCGATCAGCTTGTGTGCGTCGTTGCGGGTGCGCGGAATGATCTGTTCGATCTTGCCCTGCGCATTGCAGACGATGTACGTCTCGGTCGTATCGAAGTCGATCGCACCGCGCTTCTGGCGCGCGGCGAACAGCGACTTGTAGACGCCATACAGATTCTGCAGTTGCGGCAGCAAGGCGGCGCGACGCGCGGCCTCCGGGCCCTTGGTGTTTTTCAGCACCGCGGCCACTTCCGTATAGGTCAGCCGCGCCGCCGAGTGCATCACGCCCGGATAGAACTGATACGCCTTCACTTCGCCGCGCGCGGTGACGATCATGTCGCACACCAGCACGCAACGGTCGACGTTCGGGTTCAGCGAGCACAAACCGTTCGACAGCTTTTCCGGCAGCATCGGAATCACGCGGCGCGGGAAGTACACCGAGGTGCTGCGTTCCAGCGCGTCGGCGTCGAGACCGCTCTTCGGATGCACATAGTGCGAGACGTCCGCGATCGCGACGATCAGGCGGAAGCCTTCGCCACGGCCGACTTGAACCGGCTCGCAATACACCGCGTCGTCGAAGTCGCGGGCATCTTCACCGTCGATCGTGACGAGCGGCACGTCGCGCAGATCGATGCGATGACGCGCATCGACCGGCCGGACTTCGTCGGGGAGCCGCGCGGCTTCGTCGAGCGCCGACTGGCTGAATTCGTGCGGCACACCGTACTTGCGCACCGCGATTTCGATTTCCATGCCGGGGTCGTCGATATCGCCGAGCACTTCCACCACGCGGCCGAGCGGCTGCGAGTGACGGCTCGGGAAATCGGTGAGCTCGACCACCACCACCTGGCCGACCTTGGCCTTCTTGGTGTTCTGCGCGATCAGGATGTCATGGCCGATGCGCTTGTCTTCAGGCGCGACGATCAGTGCGCCGTTCTCGTTGAGCAGGCGGCCGATCACGCGCTTGTTGGCGCGGTCCGTGACTTCGACGATATGCCCTTCCGGCCTGCCGCGGCGGTCATAGCCGACAATGCGCGCGAGCACGCGATCGTTGTGCATGACCTTCTGCATTTCGCCGGTGGGCAGGAACAGATCGTCCTGACCGTCGTCGCGAATGAGAAAACCGTAGCCGTCACGATGGCCCTGGACGCGGCCCGCAACGAAGTTCGACGGATGGGTCAGCTGATAGAGATTGCGCTGATCGAGCCGGATCTGGCCGTCGCGCTCCATGGCGCCTAAGCGCTTGAAAAATCCTTCGCGCTCCTGGCGCTTGATCGACAGGGCTTCGGCGATGTCGTTCGCGGCAAGCGGCGCTTCACTCGTGCGCAGGACGCCCAGGATTTCTTCGCGGCTCGGGATCGGATACGGGAATTTGCTCAAGGGCTTGTCGATGATTTTTTCTCGTTGCATGGACGTCGGTCGGCGATGTGGCTGGGCTTAAGAGGCGCTTGGGTTGCGCTTAAGTTGCACTTGCGATTGCACTGGAATGACTGCTCGGGTCCGGCTCGTTCAAGTCTGAGTCCGACGGGCGTGTGCACCGTGCCAACGAACTACTGCGAGGCATTCTAACACCCGTCTTGTGCGCCAAGCGGCCCGTCAATAGTCGCTGTGAGGCGCACGCAGGCTCGCTGCGGCGATGTTTAAGCGAGTTTTGAGAAACGCTTGACAGCCCTGAATCTGTCGCTATAATGGCGTTCTTTGCTGTTCATCACCTGCCCAGGTGGCGAAATTGGTAGACGCACTAGGTTCAGGTCCTAGCGGTGGCAACACTGTGGAGGTTCGAGTCCTCTCTTGGGCACCAGATTCAAAAGTAAAGCCGCCTGATGTTTCGCATCGGCGGCTTTACTTTTTGTGTGAGGCTATGTGGTCCGATTCTGGTTTTTCGGTCGGATCATGTGGTTGGCAGGACGGTTGCGTCAACGTGAGTTGGCGGTGATTGAGCAGTGAAGTTTCGCTTCGCTGCACGACACAACCGGGCGGTCGATGAAGCGATAGTCAGTTTGGATGTAGGGATTGACACGCTGCATCAGCGCGCTAAAATAGCGGTCTAGCTTGAAGATGTGCCCAGGTGGCGGAATTGGTAGACGCACTAGGTTCAGGTCCTAGCGGTGGCAACACCGTGGAGGTTCGAGTCCTCTCCTGGGCACCAACAGTTGTTCCGGCTTAGTTCAAACTCAAGCCGAAGAAGTCCGAGAAACCCCGTAAGATCAAAGTCTTACGGGGTTTTTTGTTTTCTACAGATCCCTTGCGTTCCACTGACATCAACGATTTTTGCGTATGCACGGAATCGAAGCGCCCGTCTCGCAGCTTTCGCGCACTCGATTTAGTAGTCGTGCCGATGTGGAACCAGCATTGATGCTCGACCACACACGTACGCTCTCCGCGGCAGTCTCCTCCTTTAAGGCATCGGCGATTGATTGAAATGCGTCAATCCTGGTAACCGCCCGGCCGTCAGACGGTGCAAGTCACCCGTTTGTGGCGGTACGTTGCGGCGGCATCGTGTAGAAGGCATGCATGGCGTGCCAGATACGGTGGCGGTTGATGCCAAGCACCGCAACGTGGGCGACGCCCTTGATCTCACAGAACTGTTTGTCTTTGTTCGGCAGTTGCGAGAAGAAATCGAGTAATTCAGCATCCGTCGCGTTGCCATCGTGTTCGGCTCTCGTCATGCAAACGGAACACTGAAGCTTTTTGGGGTCGACCATCGGCATGTGGATCGCCATGTCGACATAGGTTCCGTTCGGCGTCCGGTTCACCAGCTTCAGCTCGTAGTCACCCAAGGCTTTCGGTATTGCCGGGTCGACTGTCGACGGATCATCGCGCGAAAAAATGGCGTCGAAGCTCGCTTGCGAGGTCGGCCGGAAGTTGCTGGCCGTAAGCTTCGCAATGTTCGCACGCCGCTTCATGATCTCGGGCGCGCCCTCGCCGGTATAGGTGAACGCATCGAGCACCATGCGGTCGACCCGCTCCGGCTCTTCCATTGCAAAGACACCGAGACGGATCGAGCCAGACGACTGGCCGTAGAACATGACCTTCTTCTGTCCGGTAACTTGCTCGACAACCGGCAGCGCGGCTTTCAAATCATCGACGCCAGATCTGATATCTGAGTTCGATTCGGTCTTGGAGGAGCGGCCATAATTCTCGTGATCCATGGTCCAGACGTCAAAGCCGTATCTTGCGAACTCGTCCATGAACGAGTAGTTCGGCAATCCGGGGACCTGCAGGTCGAAACCGCCCCGCCCCGAGAACGACGAGCCATGCACCAGGAACAATACCGGCTTCGGGCCCGCATCTGCGTTTGCGCCGTCTGCGAGGCGCTTGCGGTACAGGTATAGTTTCACCGCGCCTTTTTGCGCCCAGTGATCTTCGGCAATGATCTGCATGGTGGCAGCGCTGGCGCTTACCGGCATCACAGTCGTCGTGATCAACGTCACTGCTGCGCCTTGCAAAAAACGACGTCGCTGCAAGGCGTTCTGCTTTTCGGTCACATTGTTCATATCATTCATTCTGATTTCCCATGACTGTCCAACAATATTGAAGGTTCTCTGGTATTGCCGATTGATGGAATGAGCAATCAACTGCCAAGTCGAACCGACACACTCACAAAGCAGGACACACAGCGCTCCGATCCATCACGCCAACGCCGGCCCGTCGATCAGGCTGCCGCTCAGGTCAGTTTCCCCGGGAGTGGCTTCGCCCTATTCCCGCGCGACACCTGCCGCTAGGTAGTGACCTGACGAATCACATTTCGGATCATGCCGATCCGATCGATTTCGGTTTCCATCACATCGCCAGGTTTGAGGAACTCCGGCGGGTTACGAGCGGCGCCGATGCCTGATGGTGTCCCCGTTGCAATGATGTCGCCGGGCTCGAGCGTCAGACCCAGAGACAGCTCTTCGATGATGCGCGGCACCTTGAAATACATCTGGCTGGTATTGATTTGCTGCTTCACCACACCGTTCACGCGCGTCGTCAGTTGCAGGTTGGTGTAGTCGATGTCGCTGGCGGGAATGATCCAGGGGCCAATCGGACCGTGACCGTCCAGGCTCTTGCCCTTGAACCATTGGCCGCCATGATCGACCTGCATGTCCCGCGCAGTCGTGTCGTTGATTACGGCATAGCCGAACACATACTGCATCGCGTCGGCTTCCGCGATGTTATGGCCACGCTTGCCAATAATGACCGCCAATTCGCCCTCCCAATCGATCTTCACGGACACCGATGGATTAAAGGGGATGGGGTCAAAGGGACCGTTGATGGTATGCGTGCCCTTGGTAAAGAACACCGGGTGCTTCGGCAGAGCTGCCTGCTTCGCGGTCAGACTCTCGCCAAAATGCTCCAGATAGTTCCAGCCGACAGCGTAGACGTTGCGGGCAGGCACCGGGATCGGCGCGAGTAGCCGCACGCCGTCAAGTGACGCATGCGCTCGCCCGGAGGCCGCGCATCGACGCGCCTGCGCGACGGCATCGGGCCCGGCGGCTATCAACGAGACCATGCTCGCCGGGTCGAAGGCCAGCGTCATACCTAACTCACGAGCAGTCGCGCCAACGTCGATTACCATGCCCTGCGCCGTCACCACTCCAAGGCGCGGCGCTTTTGCGGCAGCATGTTGATAGGTCACCAGCCGCAACGCATCGCCAGCCAGTCCCGAGTCTGCGGGAACCTTGATTGCTACAGGAGTCGCTCCAGCCCAAGTGGTTACCGCCGAACTGAGGGCGAACCCCGTGCCTATTTTAAGGAGAGTGCGACGCGATTTGTCCAAGATCGTTCCTTTGGAGTAGTAGGCCTGAATAACAGTGCGTGGCAAGCCTGGCAACGTAGGGTCAACGCGGTCAGCTTCCAGCTAGTTCGCCTGTGAAACAGCGTCGAATCCATTCGCTTTCAATGACGCCTGCACTGCCGGTCCGGTGAGATAAGAGAGCAGCTTTTTTGCCAACGCCGGTGACCCGCTGTTGGCGCCGATACCCACTGCGTAGGTCGTCTTGAGCTGCAGGTCCTCTGGAATAGGCCCGACGAGTGTGACGCCATGAACGGGCTTGATTTCGCTGATCTGCCCCAGTCCGACGGATACTTCGCCCCGCGCCATGGCCTCCATAGCCGTTTGTCCTTCGGCGTAGTACTTGATCCGGGCGTCTACCCGGTCACCGATCCCAAGGCGGTCAATCAGTTTGGCGAGATAGATGCCCGACGTCGCTCCAGTTGCCGGGTCGGCCATACCGATCGATGGAGCGTCGAGCAAGACCTGCGCGAACGCCTGGTCATCCCCGATCGAGGGCACAGCGGTGCCGGTCTTGACCGCCATACCGAGTCGCACGCGAGCGAGGTCTTTTTCCGACCCCTCCAGCACCAGATGACGCTCGACCAGATTGGCGAGCGGCGTGGGAGGAACAATGACGAGATCGAAAGCTTCGCCCGACACTGCCCGATCGTGCACCTGGCCTGCGGTGCCATAGATCAATCGGACATGGTCGCCACTCGCCGCAAAGTATTGCTCTGGCAGTTTCTCAAGAGCGCCCTTCAGCGCGGCCGCCGAAAAAACTACCAGATCCGCTGCGTGAGCCGGCTGAACCCCCGCGAGCAGCACGCCGATCAAAAATCCCGCTTTGACTTTCACGAGAACTGTCCTCACGATTAGCCTCATTGAGTACTGTAGACGCCGATGCAACCACCGCACGGACCACCTGTCTTAGGAAGCGGTACAAACACGTGCCCATTCACGTCGCTCGTGGCAACCGAGTGGGCATTACCGCCCGTCGGGATGCTCTGCAAGAGCGTGTTGGTCCTGGCGTCGATCACGCCCAGAACCGGACCATTCGGCATCTGCCGGCCGCTAATGTAGTACTGCCCGTTTTTGGCGCTATAAGCCACTTCGTCAGCTGCGCCCATATCGGGGACCGAGGCGACAACTGCCCCGCTATCTCCGTTGACGATCAGCGTAACGGGCTTGAGCGTCGATTTCTTGCCGCCGGCGTTGCAACCGATCACCAGGTTCTTTCCCGGCCCGCGTGCCAGCCCGGCAGGTGTGCAGTCGGAAACCTTCATGACATTCGTGACTTCGCCCTTGAGCGGATCGATCATGGCGATTCCGCCCGTTGACTTGTCGCCCTTGATCTCTGGAACCGTCATCAGGAAGATGCTTTTCGGTGCGTAATAGATCGGCTGCTCGATTCCGTCGGTCGCGTCATTGAAGACGATCTTTTTGAGGATCTTATGTCCCGGCCTGGTCGAGATCAACGTCACGAAAGGAGGATCATCCGCATCGTTGGTGACGATAAAGATATGGTGCCTGGGATCGTATGCCATCTCGTCAGCGCGGTTTTTCCCGCCCGTCTTGATCGTATCGACGATTGTCTGGGACTTGAGGTCGATGACCTTGACCGAGCTGTCCCCATCGCCGGCCCAGGCTTCTTTGCCAATGACCAGGACGCCGTTAGGCCCTGCCGTATCGTTGTCCTTGTCGAAGCCGACAAAACCGGGGATCTGGCCGACTACCTTCTCTGTGGCTCCGTCAACAATATCAACGGCCTTGTTGCTTCGGTCGGCCAGGTAATACCGATTTGTCTTCTGGTCGACATAACTGATGTCGAACGAATCCAGGGGTGCGCCCGGAACCTGCACTTTGGAAATCATCTTGAGTTCAGCGGCGCCGACATGGCCGGTCAGGACACAAGAAAACACGCTGCCGAGCAGCGCGAGCGACTTTAGCTTGTATGACATCGTCTCGATCCTTTTTGTGTTACTGCCATTACTTGCTTCAGATTTAACAGCCGATTTTTTTGCACGAGTGGTGCCTTGCGGCGGCATCGAAAGAACCCGCTTCCTTCGCGCGTTGCCTGCAAGGTGTTCGTGAATCTCAGGTTCCATTTGCCAGCCGGATAATTTTTCAAGACACGCGTTCCGTCTGAGACGCCGCGGCAGTGACTATCAAAACGCTCGCGGCTTCTGCATGCGTCGTCAGAACTTGTGGGTAATGCCCATCATAAAAGCGACCTGATTTGGCGTGCTTGAGCTGGATTCGAGGTCACCCACCGAACCGCCGGCGGCCACGACGCTATTGCCGTCTGCGCTGAAGGTGGTGCCGTGTGCATGCGAGTAACCGCCGATTGCGTAGACGGTCGTACGCTTGGACAAGGAGTATTCCGTGCCTGCCGCAACAGTGTTGTACGTAGCCGAAGAAGCGCCGCTTGATCTCGTATAGGTGTAGCCGACGTTCACCGCAAGCGCTGACGTCACCTGGTAGTCGAGAGATGTGGCTCCGGTATTGAAGGTTTCGGTACGGTTGAATGCCGCGAAGCTTGTATAGGGTTTCCACTGCGCATTGCTGTACCGCACGTTAACGGTAAATAGTCCGATAGCATACTGAGCTGCAACGTGGGTGATCAGCCGTGAACCTACAAACGCGACGCTGCCAAAGAGCGGCGTGACGGAGTTGTTCTGAGTCTGATCGGCCGTGCCCAAACCGCCGGGACCGTCGTTCTTGGCGAAGATATAACCGACGGCTAGTCCCAGGCCGCCGTTGGTGTACGACGCAGCAGCCGAGGAAAGTTCCTGCGAAGATATGTTGCCCGCCACGCCGCCCAAGCCGTACATCAATTCATACTGCAGGCCGCCATAAGTCGGGCTCGTGTACTTGATTGAATTGTCAACCCGGAAGGTATTGTCGTTGTTGTCGGCATCTCCCGGGGTCGTAAACGCGGGACCATAACCGTCGGCCGTAAAGGGTTGAACCAGATCAACCGTCGGATCCAGCTGGCGACCGATCGTGATCGTGCCCAGGGTAGTGCTCGACAGACCCACCCATGCGTTCTTTCCAAACTCGCGGCCACCCTGCCTCAACTTGCCGGTGTTGATGTCAAAGCCGTTTTCCAGGTTGAAAATCGCCTGAAAACCACCACCCAGGTCCTCCTTGCCTTTAATGCCCCACTGGTTGGTGGCCAGGTCAGCACCCTGCATCGTAACCAGGGAGGCGTGACCCACATTGTTGTAGTACGCCAAGGCATCATCAATCTCGCCGTAAAGCGTGACACTGCTTTGGGCTTGGGCGATAGAAGCCGTGGACAGCATGGTCAGGGTAAAACACGAAATTGCGAGACGTCTCATAAAATCTCCAAGATATTATGGGTATAAGAATCCATAAATCCAGTCAGTTAGTAGACCGATTTAATTTGTGAGGAAGTGCCAACGCAAGACGCTGCGGCGCCCGGTGGAACGGATCGGCAGACCAAGCGATTCAAGCAGTGGAAAGCAAGGGATTCGGCTACGTCGATACGCTCTCACGCGCAGTCACGCAGTCATTCAAGGGCCTCCGTTGTCACTGTAATTGTCATCAACAATTACGCAAACAGCGTGCCAGTCTGTGCGACCACTAAGCGATTGATTTAAGGTGCGTTTGCCGTTTGTTCATTCGGCCTGATTGCGGAAAACCAGAAAAACGGCCATTTGATGGCTGGAAATATGGTCAAGGTCTTCCTGCCCCTGATCCAGGCCGCTTTATTTGAACTCCTCGGTACTGATGCCCAAGCGGCGCATCTTGTCGTACAGAGTTTTTTTGGGTACGCCCAAACGCTCGCACGCGACAGCCGCGCGGCCCGAACATCCGCGCAACGCCTCTTCGATCAATTGGCGCTCGAACAGATTAAGTTTGGTCTCAAGCGAGGGTTTCCCGGTATTGTCGTCGCTGCTGGCTGGGTCTACTCGCGTCGGCATACCTAACGTAAAGCGCTCAGCGACGTTACGTAGTTCCCTTACGTTTCCCCCCCATGGTCTCGACATCAGATCGTGCCTTTGCGCTGGCGAGATTTCCGGTATCGGCCTGTTGTATTCAGCCGCAGCCCGTACGACAAAGTGCTCGAACAGGAGGGGGATATCCTCGCGGCGTTCCCGCAGCGGAGGAATCTCAAGCACCATGACGCCTAGCCGGTAATACAAGTCATCGCGAAAGTGGTTTGTTGAAGACAGCGCCAACAGATCCGCCTTGGATCCCGCGACGATCCGGCAATCCATCTCAAGCAGATCGTTGGAGCCGACACGCTCGAACTTTTTCTCCTGCAGCAAGCGCAACAGTTTTACTTGCAGCGACATCTGCATTGTTTCAATCTCGTCGAGAAACAGCGTGCCTCCCCGGGCATACTCAATCTTCCCGATACGCCGCTTGATCGCGCCTGTGAAAGAACCAGCCTCATGGCCGAACACTTCACTTTCGAACAATAGCTCGGGAATACCCGCACAATTGATCGCCGCGAAATTCTTCGCCTTTCGATGCCCGTAATCATGCAGTGAACGGGCGACCAACTCCTTGCCCGTTCCCGTTTCGCCGAGAATCAGTGCATTTGCGTCGGCGTCGGCAAGTTCCAGGATCATTCGGCGCAGGCGTTCGATCGCTGGAGAACGTCCGAGAATCCTTGCTTCTATATTGTCCCGATGCGCAAGTGCCTGACGAACGGTTGCGAGTTCAAGCGTCAGGCGACGTTTTTCGAGCGCGCGCTGCGATACGTCGACGAGTTGTTCCGACGAGTACGGTTTCTCGACAAAATCATAAGCACCGCGGCGCATCGCGTCGACCGCCATCGGGATGTCACCGTGACCAGTCACGAGGATGACCGGCAGCGATGCGTCAGTTCCAACCGTATGCTCCAATAATGCGAGGCCGCTCATGCCAGGCAACCGGAGATCGCTGACCAGAATGCCGGGGAAGCCAAACTCTATATAACGCAGGGCATGTTCGGCCCGCTCGAAGGACTGGACCTCCAGGCCGCTCAAACGAAGTGCTTGTGTGCCGCCAAGGCGCACCGCCGCGTCATCTTCCACAAATAGCACTTTTAGATTATTAGACATTGTCTTCTCACAGTGTGGCCCGTTTTAGCCTGACGGTGAATTCAGTGCCGTCTGGTCTGTTTTTGGCGACCAGGGTGCCTCCGAACTCCTGGATGATGCCGATCGAAATCGTCAAACCCAATCCCAACCCTTCGCCCTTGTCTTTAGTCGTAAAAAACGGCTCGAACAAGTGATTTCGAACCTCGTCCGATATGCCCGTGCCGGTATCGCGCACGCCAATCGAAACGTGATCCGCTTCGTCACAGACGATAATTGTCAGCACGCGCGATCGAGCCAGTCCGTCGATGCCGATTTCGGCCATCGCATCCAGTGCATTACTAATCAGATTGATAAATACCTGCTCAAGACGGTTAGGTTCCGCGATCGCGTATACACTTTCTTCTGGCTCTTCGCGCACTAACTCGACATTGCCGCTGCGAATCCGGGCATCAAGCAGGAAGATGGCGTTGGAAATGGCTGAGCCGATCAGGACCCGTTCGAGGTAAGTGGGCGATTTGCGCGCAAAGCGTTTGAGCTGGCTGGTGATTTTTCCCATGCGTTCGGTCATGTCGCAAATGACTCGCAGGTTTTGACACGCCTCGTCGAATTCAAGCCGCTGCATGAACATCAACGCATTCGAAGACAACGTCCGTAGCGCCGCCAAAGGCTGGTTCAGTTCATGTGTGATGCTTGCGGACATCTGCCCGAGCGCTGCCATTTTTCCGGCCTGGACCAACTCCTGCAATGTCGATTTGAGTACGGTTTCTGCACGCCGGCGCTCCGAAATCTCAAGCTCCAACGTCTTGTTCATTCGATTCAACGCGTCGGTTCGGCGCGCTACTTTGCGTTCAAGTTCCTCATTCATGTGGCGCAGGTTTTCCTTGGCCGCAAGTTCCTGCGCGACGATCCGCCGCCGCTGCAAAAGATACAAAATGAAAACCATCACCAACGTCATCCCCAACCCGACCCCAAGGGCGACGTTCACTGCTGATACTTCTGCGGGCGTGATGTCCGACAGCGTGCTTATCGTCCAGCTTGTATCAGGCACCGCGCGGCTCAACAGCAAAAAACGGGATGTTAGAAAAGCCGGGGCGTGTGGGCTCAAATTGGCCTTAGGCGCGAATCTGGCTATATTGGCCGTGTCCCCTGCCGGCTCTTGCATGATCAAGCCGACCGGTTCCAGTGCGCCCGGCGCATCATATTGATGGTTGGCAATGATCGCCGCGCGCGCCTGCGCCGATAAGACGCCGAGTGACTTGAATCTCCAGCGGTCCTGAGTCGATAGAAAAATAACGCCGTGAATATCGCTGATCGTTGCCGTATCGCCCGCACGTTGCCAAATTTGCTCGATCTTGCTGAGGTTGATCTTGACGGTCGCGATTCCAACGACTTTTCCGCTGGCGTAGATTCGCTCGGCATAGAAGTAGCCAGCTTCCTTGCTTGCGGCCCCTAAGCCGTAGAACGTGCCACTGCCCGTCGAGAGCGCTTCCTGAAAATAAGGTCTGTAGCCGTAGTTAATTCCGACGAAACTGTAGGGCTGGTCCCAGTTACTCGACGCCAGCGTGTTGCCCTGTACATCCATGATGTACAGCGTATCCGAGTGCGCCCCCCGATTGACCGCGGCTAAATATTGGTCGACCCGCCCGGTGAGCGCGGCATCGTTAGGCTCGAGCAACAGTTGCACCACTTCGGGATTGAGGTTCACGAGTGACGGCAAGTAGGCATAGCGTGCCAATTCGCTCTTTAGTGCAGTGTCGTAGATATCGATGCGATGGACCGCCGCTCGGCGAATAGTCTCGATGCCGAGTTGCTCGGCATATTGATAGGACCAGTAGATGCCCGCAACAATGAGCAGCACGACTCCTGCATATCTCTTCAACCATTGCTGAGCATGCACGTGCTGGCAGAGCCAGTTGCGCACTGGCCGATCGCGTACTTCCAGCCTGGGACTAACGCCACCGCGTGGCATAGGCAGCTCTCGCTAATGCGGCGACGCAACAATGCGGCAAGCCGGATCGCTCGCTCTCCGGGCGACCGGCACGGGGCATCGCCCACTTGGTGATATAAGCAATGGCGCGGAGAACCGCCCGCGCACGCATATCAACCGCCGCGGCATTCACCGCGACAGCGCTTTAACTTGATCAGGCGCGAGACTTCGCGGTGAATAGGTTCTGGGTTGTTGGCGGCGCGTTCGCCATGTGTGCAAGAGGCGTCGCCAAATACGGAATGCGCAAGACGCGCGCTGCCAGCATGGTCGCTTCACCATGCCATTGCGCCGACCGCGACCCGATGACTGCATCGCCGGTGCCGGCATGATTGAGTGTGAAAGTCAGAACCGAGCCGGCCCGGTCGATCGAGACCGGGTGCGGCAAAGATGTGTTATCCAAGTTGTCTCCTGCTATATGATTATTTTATAGTTATTGTATACAGGGTATTCACCGAATAACAGAATGTCAATGGCCGCTGCAACGAAAGGCACGCTGGCGGGAGAAACCGTCGAAGGGCTGGACCAGGTGCTCGATGCCATCGGCCGCAAATATTACGCGCGGATGCGCACGGTCGATGCTCCCCCGGCATCGGTTGTAGCCTGTCCGGTGACCATTTGTTACGGCCATACCTTGCCCCGCAGTCTGGACAGCGATAAGGCGCAGGTCACTTCCGTTCAATCTCTGACGAACATTAGCATCGGGCGTTTTTGCGTATACCAAGTGCCCCGTTAAGCCTTAGCGCTTCACGGGGGTTTTTTGTTGCCCATAATTCCCTTGCGTTCCGCTAACAAACGACGCTCAGATCTGCGCTCTGCCCCCGTCGACGAAGAGTTCGATGCCCGTGACGAAACTCGAATCGTCTGAAGCGAGAAACAAAGCCGCTTTGGCAACTTCGTCGGCTTGCCCCATGCGTCCCATCGGGATGGTAGATAAAATCCTCGCAATAGCGTCCGCAGGCTGCTGACCAATGATCGGCGTATCAATTGGCCCCGGACTCAGTACGTTTGAACGGATGCCACGGTCCTTCAACTCCACAGTCCATCCTCGTACGAAATTGCGGATAGCGGCCTTGGTCGCGCCGTATACCCAGAAGGCATGCGTCCCCTTGGCGCTCGCGACGGAGCCCATGAGAATGATCGATGCACCGTTGTTCAAGAGCGGCAGAGCCTTTTGGACGGTGAAGAGCACGCCCTTCACGTTGGTATTGAACAGTTTGTCGAAATGCGCTTCAGTAATATCGTCCAACGTGGCGAACTCAGCGATGCCAGCGTTGGCGAAGACAATGTCGATTCTTCGCCCTGTCGCGTTGACGCTCTCATAAAGACGATCAAGATCATCCAGATTGGCGACGTCTCCACGGATGCCGGTCACATTGCCCCCGATGGCCCTCACGGCTTCGTCAAGCTCCCTCTGGCGACGGCCGGTGATGAAGACGTAGGCGCCCTCGGCGACAAAGAGCTTCGCGGCGGCGAGGCCTATCCCTGACGAGCCGCCGGTGATGACAGCCACCTTTCCCTGCAACTTATCCATAGCAACTACTCCGTTGATTGCGAATACCGGTTGGCACCTCTGGGCTGACGGCCAGTTGCCAAAAAATCACCGGACGTCGTGTCCGTCACATCGTCAAAATGACTTTGCCAAACGGCCGATCCTCTATCAGGTGACGCAAGGCTTCACGCGCTTCAGCGAGCGGGTAGACCCGCTCGACGATCGGCTTGACTGATCCGCTTACGACTAACGGAATGATGTGCTGCCACGCAGCGGCGATCGCGGCCGGTGACTGGGCGAACAGCGAGAAGCCGGCCATCCGCGCGCGCTTCCAGATCAGGTCCGTGACATCGATCGTGGTTTTGCGGCCAGCGGAGTAGCCCAACGTGATCAGGACACCGCCGTGACCGAGGCTGCTCAACGCCTCACTCGTCACAGCGCCGCCAATGCTCTCGATGACGATATCGACACCCTTGCCGGCCGTTATTCGACGAACGCCGTCAGCGAGACCTTCCTGGGTGAGGTCAATCACGTCCTCCCAGCCAAGCTCGCGCGCTCTTGCGGCTTTCGCCGCGCTGCCAGCCGTGGAGATCACCTTGCCGGCGCCCTGCGCCCGTGCGAGCTGATAGGTCGCGTTGCCGACCGACCCGCCGATTCCTGGCGCCAGCACCGTCATGCCCGGCTTGAACCCGGCGTCGGTGAGGCTGATCTGTGCGGTCAGATAAGCCACCGGAATGCTGGCCGCGACGACGTCGCCAATCGCGTCAGACAACGCCAGATGTTCCGGTCTCACCAGCAGCCATTCCTGCCATGTGCCATTCTCGCCAACGCCGTAGGGCCCGGTGAACATCACGCGGCTTCCCGTCGCGAACCCGGAGTCGCCTGCGTCCTCGATGACACCGGCGCCCTCATTGCCGAGCACCAGTGGCGCCTTGGCTCGAGGGTGTCCACCCGACAGGAGCGTGTAGTCGAGGGGAGTGACACCGGCAGCCGTCACACGAACCAGCACTCTGCCCTTCGCCGGTTGCGGCTTGGGCAATTCAATCTGCCGCAACCCGTCATAGCCCGAAAAGGTTTCCGCTTCGATCACACGCATGGGTATATCCTATAAAGTAACAGACCTGTAACTTTCATACTAGGTACCGATCTGTTACTTTGTCAATCAGAAAATCTGAATCAAAGGAGGTTGCGGATATGAAGGCAGGAGCCCGACCCCGGCGGGGAGCCCCGCCCAAGGGCGAAGTGAGCGCGCGAGAGAAGATCCTCGCGACGGCAAGCGATCTGTTTTACCGCGAGGGCATACGTGCCATCGGCGTCGACACGGTCGTCGAGCAATCCGGGGTGTCGAAGACGAGCCTCTATCGGGTATTCGACTCCAAGGACGCTTTGATCTGCGCTTTCGCCGCCGAGAAAGATCGGTTGTTCTGGGCGTGGTGGGATGACGTTGAAAAGAAGCACGCCGATGACCCGCGCGCTTTGTTGGAGGCACTGCTATCTGGAATCGCGAAACGGATTGCGCACCCCGCCTTTCGTGGCTGCCCCTTTCTTAATCTGATGGCGGAGTTTCCCGACGACAAGCATCCTGGCCGCGTTATCGCTCGAGACAACAAAGAGGAAATGCAGACGAGGCTCGCAGCGATCGTCGCCAAAATGCGTGTTAGTAATCCCAACCGCACCGCGTCTCAGATAGCGCTGGTCATCAACGGCGCATACGTCACTGGTTCGATAGCGGAGTCGGGCAATCTGAAGGGCGACCTCATTGATGCCGCCACGAAGCTGTTGGCCTAGTCGAACGCGATTACTTGCTGGAATCGGTTCTTGCCTCGAATGCGTGGACGACGGCCGCCATGTCGGATTGCCCGTGCCCCAACGCCAGGGTCTCGCCGAATAGTGCGTAGCAGACATCCAATAGCGGTGACGCGACTCCGCCTGCTCTGGCTGCATCCGCAATCAAGCGATTGTTCTCCAGCACATTGACAATCGACGCCTGCACTTCTTCGAAATCGCGTGCCACCAGCTTGTGTATTTTTACGCGCGAGATGCCGCTCGCCATCTGACCGGCGTCGACGATAGTGCGGAACTGCTGCATGTCGAGGCCATATCGTTCGGCAAAATGCGCCGCTTCCGCAAGGCCGGTGACTGTGGTCATTAGAAACAGGTTGACCGCGAGCTTCATGAGAAGCCCGTTCGGAACCGGGCCGCACATCATCGTCTGCTGGCACATTGGATCGAGCAGAAGGCGGACGCTTTCGATGGCCGCGTCTTCGCCTGCCAGCATCGCCAGGAGCTGCCCCGCTTCGGCGGGCTTGCGCGAGCCCGAGACGGGCGCTTCCACGTAGCTGCCGCCGGCTTTGCGAATGTCGGTGTCGAGTCCGCGCGAGTAGTCGGGCGAGGTCGTCCCCATATGGACGATCGTGTGGTGCGCAACGTTCGCGCCGAACTGCGACGTGCCGCGACCGAGGACAGCGTCGATTGCGTCGCCATCGACCAGCATCAGGAATACCACGCGGCTTCGTTTAAATATTTCGGCAGGACTCGTCGCGACGGTTGCGCCCGCGGCTCGCAAAGATTCGCATCTGCCAGCAGAGCGATTCCAGACAATGAGTTGTGTTCCTGCGCGGGCCAGATTGAGCGCCATGGGCTGTCCCATGATGCCTAAGCCAATGAAACCGATGTCCATGAATATCCCGCCTTCCGGTATCAAGACGAATGGTGTGTCCGGCGCGGCACGACCATGTTCACGACATGCACGAGCACGGCCTCGTCGTCCTGGTTCAGCGTGGTCGTTCGGAGCTTGATCAGGCCCTGCTCCGGACGAGACTTTGACGGTCGCACCTCGATCACCTCGCACTCGACCCGCAACTCGTCACCGGGGCGCACGGGCCGGGGCCAGCGGCACTCGTCGAGGCCGGCGCCAATGAAGCCGCCAGCCGGCTTGAGTTCGGTCTCGATCATCAACCGCATCGTCACGGCGGCGGTGTGCCAGCCGCTGGCGGCCAGACCACCGAAAATCGAGTGGCGCGCCGCCGCCTCATCGAGATGGAAGGGCTGCGGATCGAACTCGGCAGCGAACGCGAGCACCCGCTCCTTGTCGATGCGCAGCCGCCCAGAGCCGAACGTCTGCCCCACTGCAAAATCTTCCAGATAGCGCTGCTTGTTCAACTGATCCATGACCTGCTCACAATAAAGTGACTGACCTGTAACTAATTTTTATATTACGGACAGGTCTGTTACTTTGTCAAGCGAGAAATCGGAACGAGGAGCATGCAGGCATGTCCCCCCCTGCTATGCCCAAAACGCATGCCGCCCTTGCTTATAAGGTCTTTGTCGCACCCGTCACGGAAACCTACAATCGTTGCAGCAACGTACATCGAACGTTTGTACTGCAAATCTATTTTCTGATCCAGTGACGCGGTGAATCGCTCACGCATACTCAAGGAAATCAAATGTCTGCATTAGCCAAAAAAGTGGCACTCGTTACCGGTGGCTCACGCGGCATCGGTGCGGCAATCGCAAAACGTCTGGCCGCGGATGGAGCGAGTGTGGCCTTTACATACTCGAAGAACGCAAGCGCGGCGTCGGCAGTGGTCAAAGAGATCGAACTCAATGGCGGAGAGGCTATTGCAATCCAGGCGGACGCTGCTGACGTCAAAGCTGTCGAAGCCGCGGTCGAAAAAACTTTTGCGACCTTCGGCCGGCTGGATGTGCTGGTGAACAATGCCGGCACGGCCATTCCGAAACCGTTCGAAGACACGACGCTGGAGGAGATGGATAGAGTAATCGACATCAATATCCGCGGTGTATTCGCTACGACCAAGGCTGCGCTGAAGCGTCTGAATGATGGTGGCCGCATCATCATGATCGGTTCGGCGGTGGGCGAGCGCGCGATTGCGCCAGGGCTCGTGCCCTACGCAGCCACGAAAGCGGCCGTCAGGATGTTCACCCAGGCGCTGTCCAGAGAGTTGGGAGGCCGGGGGATTACGGTCAACAACGTCCAGCCAGGACCGATCGATACAGACCTGAATCCCGCCTCAGGAGACTGGGCGGTGCCGCAGAAGGCCGCCACAGCGCTCGATCGCTATGGTCGCGCTGAGGAGATTGCCGCAATGGTAGCGTTCGTTGCCGGGCCGGAGGCCTCGTACGTTACTGGGACGAATCTTACGGTTGATGGTGGGATGAATGCCTGAAGCCGTGGGCACGTTCGGTGTATGGATTTGAAGAAGCTCAACGTCCGAGCGGACGCAACGGAGAGTTGATGAGCTAACGCAGTTGGCTCTCCGTTAAAGATCCCGCAAATGGAGAGACTCGAAATCCTTTTTGCTGGAAGAGGAGGAACTGAAGCCGTCATCGCCCCCAATACAAGGGCAAACGAAAATGCGTATGACCGAGCGTCGCTGCTTCGTGGCAGCTACGCTACGGATGCTTGTTTTTCGGCCGCTATCGATCTGCAGCGGGCGAGTAGATGGTCGATTCTGGAAAGAAACAAACTCAATATCGGCGAAGTGTTGGCCTTGCTATAGCCGATGACCAGGTCGATAGTCGGCGGTTCAACATCAAGTGGACGGCTTGTCACCGACGCGGGAAGGAAATTCCTCGCGTAACACGGAAGCAACGCGAGACCGCGTGTCGATGCCACCATTGACACCGCCATCGCGAGGTTATCCACTTCGTAGCTTGCACGAATGTCCAGACCTGATTGCAGGACAAACTCGTCGATGACGGTCCGCACAGTAGGGGCAGTGTGCGAAACGGTGATGAACGTCTCGCCAACGAACTGCTGAAGAGCGATCTTTTCGCAAGCCGCGAGAGGGTGATCACTTGGCAAAACCACCACCAATGGCTCCTTGACAACAAGCCGGTACTCCAGGTCCGGCACGTTCGGCTCCGGCCGCATGAATGCGAGGTCGAGCTCGCCTTTCACCAGGGCATCGCGAAGCGACGGCGAGTATTGGCTGGAGACCGTAACCTCAATTTTCGGGAGTTCGTCGCGGAGAACCCGCATCGCCTCCGGCAACCACTCGATCTCCTGCCCAGTAAGGAATCCAAGCGCGAATACGGGCTTTAAACGATGCGCCGCGCGTCGAGCCGCTTCAATGGCGGATTGCGCTTGCGCTAACGTTCCACGAGCGTGCTCGAGGAACGCCTGACCTGCCGCTGTCAATTCAACTCCGCGGGCGCCGCGTATCAGCAAATCAACGCCCACCTCCTCTTCAAGATCGCGGATCTGACGGCTGAGGGAGGGCTGGGCCGTATGCAGCCGCTGTTCGGCCGCCGTCGTGAAGCTACCCGTCTCCGCAACAGCGACAAAGTAGCGAAGATGTCGAAGCTCCATTGCTCTCTCCCCATGCCTGCCGAATATGGCTCCAGATATACAAAGTCTTATTCCGGGCCGCCGAAACATTCTACGCTTAAGCCTAATTTGAGTTTCAACCCGGAATTGATCGCGAATTTAGCCGGGTGACGCCATGCGAACCCGAGCAGCAACGGCTAACCCATACCTCCAAGGACTTAACGTGACGAATCGTGTTGTTTTAATTACCGGCGCCCTGACGGGAATCGGCCGAGCCGCGGCGTTCGCTTTTGCGAACGACGGCGCACGGGTGGTGGTTTCTGGTCGCAGGGCGGCCGAGGGCAAAACGTTGGAAGAGGAATTGCGCCGCCTCGGTGCCGAGGCCGAGTTCGTTATTGCTGACGTACGTCGCGAAGACGACGTGAGTGCCCTGGTGGACAAGGCGATGACGCGCTTCGGCCGGCTCGACGTCGTCGTCAACAATGCGGGTGTCGAGGGCAAGCCAGGCCCCGTTACCGATGTATCTGCCGACGCCTACACAGCCTTGTTCGACACCAACGTGCTGGGAACGCTGTGGGGACTGAAACACGCTTTACGCGTCATGCAGCCGCAGGGCAGCGGGAACGTCATCAACATCTCATCGACGCTCGGAGAGCGCGGCGGCGCCAATCTCTCGCTCTACGCGGGCAGTAAGCATGCTGTGGAAGGGATCACGAAGTCCGCGGCGATCGAGGCCGCGGCTTACGGTGTCCGCGTGAATGCGGTGGCGCCAGGACCGACCGAGACAGCAATGCTGGACCGCCTCACTGGTTCAACCGACAAGCGTGCGGCGTTCTACTCCGCCGTACCGCTCAAGCGCGGCGCAACGCCTGAGGAAATCGCCGATGCCGTCGTCTTTGTCGCGTCAGACAAGGCAGCCTTTATCACCGGACAAATCATCAGAGTAAACGGCGGCAAGACGGCGAGTTGAAGATAGTCGATTCGATTTTGACGCGCCTGGAAAGCGCCGCTGGCCACGTTATTTACAGGAACCTGTATGTCAAAGCTTTTCTCACCGATCCGCATCGGCGCAATCGAATTGTCGCACCGTGTGGTGCTCGCGCCGCTCACGAGAATGCGGGCGGACGTCCCCGGTAACGTGCCGGGCGACCTGATGGTCACATACTACGAACAGCGTGCATCTCAAGGAGGGCTTCTGATAGCGGAGGCTACTTTCATCACGCCAGCCGGGAATGGGGGTTATGGATCACCTGGAATCTATACCGACGAACAGGTGGCAGGATGGCAGAGAATTGTCGACGCAGTGCACGCGAAGGGTGGACGGATCTTCCTGCAACTTTGGCACGTCGGGCGACAATCGCATGTCGACCTTCAGCCAAACGGCCAGGCGCCGATTGCGCCGTCCGTAACCAATGCCGAAGTTCGGGCGCTTCTAGCGAGTGGCCCCAGTGCCGCGTCTGCCCCGAGAGCAATCGAACTCTCCGAAATACCGGGACTTGTTGACGACTATCGCCAAGCGGCCCGACGAGCGAAGGAGGCCGGTTTCGACGGTGTGGAACTACACGCCGCGAATGGCTATATCATCGACCAGTTTCTTCAGGACAACTCCAACTTACGTACAGATGCATACGGTGGCTCTGTAGAGAATCGCGCCCGCTTCCTCCTCGAAGTTGTCGACGCCGTGGCAAGCGTCTGGGGCGCTGATCGCGTCGGTGTTCGCATTGGACCAAGCAATAAGTTCGGTGGCATGGGCGACAGCTCGCCAGCAGTGACTTTCCCTTACGTTGCCCGAGCGCTATCGGCATACGGTTTGGCTTATCTTCATGTCATCGAACCGCGGGTCACGGGAAACGTCTCAGACGATTCGCAGAGCCCCGTGGCCGCCGGGCAACTCCGACCTCTATTCGGTGGTCCGGTGATCGCCGCTGGTGGGTTTGACGCAACCGGTGCTGAAGCAATCATCAGAGCGGCCGACGCGGACCTTGTCGCGTTCGGCAGGCACTTCCTCGCAAATCCGGATCTTCCCGAGCGGATGAAGCGCGATCTCCTCCTCAATCCCTACGACCGCGACACGTTTTACTACGGTGGGAAAAAAGGATACGCCGATTACCCTATATACGAGGCCAAACATTGACCAAGGAGACCAGATGCGCCGGCTTTCGTAAGCTCGCGGCCAGCGAGGCCGACGCACCTGGATCAGAAACTCGAGAGCGGCCCGAGGGTGACCTTGGCCAGAGCACCTGGAACTAGAGAATGATCTTCGATCACCGTACTTACACCATCAAGCCGAACCGGCTCGCCCGATTTCTGGAGACCTACGAGCGCCTGGCGTTGCCGCTTCAGCGAAAATATCTTGGTGAACCCTATGGTTTCTTTGTGACCCATATCGGGCCGCTTAGCCGGGTTGTTCATCTCTGGCAATACGACAGTTTGGCGGATCGCGAGCAACGCCGCGACGCCATGGAAGCAGATCCGGAATGGCAAGCATACCGGCGCGTCGCGCTGGAAGAAGACACACTTGTCGATATGGAAAATCTGATCGTTAAGCCTGTTCCCTTCTTCCAACCGCGCGCAGTCACAACGGATTAACAAAATGCCAATCGAAACGCCCCTCCTGTACGAATCCAAAGGTTCACCAAATGCTCGCCGTGTTCGTGTCTTTATCGCCGAGAAGGGTATTGAAATTGCACGAAGAGCGATTGATCTTGGTAGCAGGGAGCAATTTTCAGACGCCTTCAAGGCCGTGAATCCACGAATGCAGGTTCCTGCGCTGCAACTCGCCGATGGAACGGTTATCACGGAAGTGCTTGCTATCTGGCGCTATCTTGAGGAAGCCTATCCACACAAGCCGCTTCTTGGTGCGACAGCCAAGGACAAGGCACTCGTCACCATGTGGGAGCGACGCGCGGAGCTGGATGGCTTCGCCCCGGTCATGGAAGCGGTCCGAAATGCTCTGCCCGGATTGAAGGGACGAGCATTGTCGGGGCCGCACGATTACGAGCAGATTCCTGCATTGGTAGAGCGTAGCAAGCAGCGCGTGTCGAACTTCTTCGCAGATTTCAATGCACGACTCGAAAGTGCCCCGTTTGTCGCTGGTGACGAATTCTCAGCTGCAGACATTACGACCCTCGTTACCGTCGATTTCGCGGCAAATGCTCTGAAAATGCCAATTCCCGAATCTCACCAATCGTTTAGGCGCTGGTACGAAAGCATCTCGTCCCGGCCAGCTTCGAGTGCATGATCGCGACATCGGGAAGGCTACTCGACCGTAGAAAAAATCTTTTGACTTTGTCAGTGTTGGGTAAGTCCTGTTGGGCAAGTATGGGATTGCTGACCGCGGCCCGCTGGCCGCGTCTCGCCTAAGCGTGTTCTATTAGTCAGTCCGACGACCTTAGGCCAATGCTGCTTCGACTTGATGCGGACTGAAGGTTGACCGGGTCCCATGCCGGCCGAAATCGTCGCCGCTTCCTCAAACAATCAACAGGAAATCTCTATGCGTTTGAAGGTCACTCCAAACGTCAGCGCCAGATACTGGGCGGCGATCATGCTTGCGAGCATCTGCGGAACGAACCTGGGTGACATCATTCCCGACGTCCTCAAGCTGGCACCGGCCAAAGGCCTGATCGTGCTAGCGCTTTTGTTTGCAATATTGGTGCTTGTTGAGCGTGCAAGCGCCAAAGGCAGCGAAGCCTTTTACTGGATCGCCATACTCCTTGTGCGAGCGGCAGCAACCAATATTGCGGACTATTCGATAGACCACGCGCATCTCACCTACTTCGACGTTGTTACCACCTTGGTGATCATCTTCATCGGAATTGTGATGCTACGACGTCGATCGACACTCGAACAAACAAAGGGCGCATTGCAAACAGACGGCTTTTATTGGCTGACCATGCTGATCGCGGGAACCCTTGGAACAGTAACTGCGGACGCAATTGGCCACTCCTTCAATTCAGTCAGGATTGGCGTCCCGATATCCGCGTCAATCGCAACGCTAGTACTGCTTCTGATCTTGATTGCGAGAGCACGCCTAATGAAGTTCGGTGCCACAAGCTACTGGGTGGCTGTCGCCGCCATCAGATGGTGGGGCACCAATGTCGGCGACATGTCGGCATTTTTTCTTTCGCTGATTCCAAGTGCTGCATTAAGCGGGTTTGCGCTCTCGGCCCTGTTGTCAGCTTCGGCCATCATTTCTTCATCCGCGACCAGGCGCCAGCTCGAAGAGCATTCGTAACACGTCCGCCATCGTCCGGATCGGCAGTGGGTGCCAGGATTGCACACGCCAAAATTACACTTGGGAGCTTACTCTAAAGATGGAAACAGTCTCGTCGAGGCGCGTCGCCTGTTCGTCGAGCGATTGCGCAGCGGCCGCCGCCTCTTCGACCAGCGCCGCATTCTGCTGTGTAACCTGATCGATCTGACCGATGGCAACGTTAACTTCCTCGATGCCATGACCCTGCAAATCCGACGCCGCAGCGATCTCCTCGACTATGCCTGCGACCCGGCGTATCGCCTGCTGCACCTCTGCGGTAGCGCGCCCCGCCTCTTGCGCCTGTTGCGAGCCCGCTTGAATCGTTGCTACTGATTGCTCGATTAGATCCTTAATCTCCTTCGCAGCAGACGAAGAACGTTGCGCAAGACTGCGCACCTCCGCCGCGACAACCGCGAAGCCCCGCCCTTGTTCGCCCGCGCGCGCCGCCTCAACCGCCGCATTCAGCGCGAGAATGTTGGTCTGGAAGGCGACTCCTTCGATCATCGATATGATTTCTGCGATCCGTGAGGAACTCGACGCGATTTCGTTCATCGTGTCGACCATCCGTTCAACCGCCCTATTTCCTTCATCAGAAATTCGCGTCGTGCTGATAGCAAGCGCGTTGGCCTGCCGCGCGGCGTCGGCGTTTTGCTGCACTGTTGCCGTGAGCTCGCCGAGGTTGCTGGCCGTCTGTTGCAGCGACGCGGCCTGCTGTTCAGTACGCGAAGACAAATCGAGGTTGCCGGCGGCAATCTGCTTCGACGCCACACCGACCGCATCGCTCGATGAACGCACCTCGGCGACAACGCCGGCCATCTGCTCAAGCAGGCTGTTCAATGCCGTTGCCGTGTGACCGATCTCGTCCATTCGCACAACGCTTGCGCGCTGCGAAAGATCCAGTGACTGGCTGACCCGCTGAAGCGTTTCCTGCATCTGACGCATACCCAGGCTGATAAGCGCATAGAGGCGGCTCCCCAGCACCCCGGTCACCACGAGTGCCGCGCCTGCAACGGCGAGCATCAGGCCGAATGCAAATCGGTACGCATTCGCGTTTTCTTCGCGCACGAGGTTACCGCGAGCGATGTCCTCGCTCAGATGCTCGTGCAACCCATCGTTCAGCGCCAGCGCAGCGTTATGAACGGCGCCGCCGTCGTGAAGCATTGCGAGGGCGCCATCGCGCTCGCCCACCTGCATCTTCTCGAAGAACGCTTGACGGGCGTCGCGATACGCGGTCATGCGGGTACGATCCGCTTCGAACAGTTTTCGATCGGCGTCGTCGGAGACTTCGTGAGCCAGCGCGCGAGCAATCACGTCGTCAAACTGACGGTCTGATTCGGCAATTTCCCGTTTCATGCCCGAGCGGCTGGCATCGTCGACGCCGTCGACCACATAGCGGTAAACGGCAAGCCGCATTGCGGCAACGTTATCAAGCGCGGCCGATATCGATTTCAGGCTCGGCACCGTGCGCGTCTCCAGCCCTTCGATACGCTGGTAGGATGCGCGAAGTTGCATTAATCCGTAGCCGCCAACCACCGCCAGCGCGAGCAACGCGCCACCGAGTGTCATAGCGAGCCAGCGAACAATCGTCATGTTTTTCATTATCTTTGCGTTTCCTGCGATTGCGCGCGGTGGATCCCGAGAGCATCCGTGTATAACGGCTCACCGCAGACGATTATTCAGCGTTGCCGGCATCAAATTAATCAAAAGGCCCGATAGATAAAAGTTATGTGTTGCGCACGAGCTGGCGCTGCTGTGCCGCTATCAACTTAAACCAACCCGCCTCCACGATTCCCGGGGCAATTCCGGGGCAACTCAATCGGCAGCAGGTCTGCGGCAAGCGCTCATTCGTCAGCCGGTTTGGCAATGGCGTCCAGTTGATAGAGTTCCAGCTTGCGATATAGCGTGCTGCGCGAGACACCCAATGAGCGGGCCGCCTGGGCGAGATTGCCGTGAGCATCCTGCACTGCCCGGACGATGGCCAAGCGCTCCGTTTCCTCCAGACTGCCCGATTGCTTGTGCGCAGGCAGTACAACGCCGGCGGTACCGGTTTCGTCGAGCAGTTCAGCAGGCAGCTCGTCGAGCGTCACCGCCTCTTCGTTGGACGTCAGGAGCAGATTTTCGATGACGTTGCGCATCTCCCTGACATTACCGGGCCATGAATAAGCGCGTAGCACCGTCATGATGTCGTCGCTTAGTCGCCGCTCGGGCACCGCGTGGCGTTGCGCGAGTCGCCGGTTGAAAAACGCGACGAGGAGATCGATATCGATGTCCCGTTCGCGCAGCGGCGGAATGCGGATACGCGTCACGCTGATGCGGTAGTAGAGATCACGTCGGAAGTGGCCCGAGTCGACCTCTTCGCGCAGATTGCGATTGGTCATTGCCAGCAGGCGCACGTCGACGCGCCGCGGCTGAGTGTCCCCTAGCCGGTAAATGACGCCCTCCTCCAGGGCGCGCAACAGGACCGGTTGAAGTTCGAGCGGCATCTCTCCGATTTCGTCGAGACATAGCGTGCCGCCGTGAGCCAGTTCGAATCGGCCGGGCCGCCCTTCGGCAGTCGCGCCCGTAAAGGCACCACGCACGTGGCCGAACAACTCGCTGGCGATCAGTTCTTTCGACGCGGCTCCGCAGTTGTACGCGACGAAAGGCCCACCTCCTCCTTCTTCGCCATGGATGGCGCGCGCGAAGAGTTCCTTGCCGACCCCGGTTTCGCCCTCGATCAGAACCGGAACACGCCTGCGGGCAAGCTGACGACCGCGGTTGATGGCGGCCAGCATTGCTGCACTTTGCCCCTGGATCTGCGCGAAGCAGCTGCGCTGCGGATCGGCCTCGCCACTGCGCTCGGCGATCCGGGCGTTGATGGGCTGCGATCGCACAGGAACAACGAGCATGGCACCGATCGTGTTGCCATCGACCACAACCGGGTTGAGCCAGTCGGCATGCAAACCTTTGGGCAGATGTTGCGCCCAGTCCTCCACCGCGGAACTCTCATCCATACCGGGGAAGCGTTCTCCAATGCTGACCGGCAATGGCACCCTGCCGGTGGTATGCACAAGCCGCCCGGCCCGATCGATCGCGATCATCCCGGTGGCATCGGATGACGACAGGCGCTGCAGACAGAAGGCCAGCAGGCGCATATGCTCGCGAGCCGCCTGTTCGGCCAGCACCATTTCAATCTGACGCGCGGCCGTTACCGCCAAGGTGAGATTGTTGATCTGATAGGTGGAAGGCGGCCCGGAAATGTCGAGCACGCCGAGAATCTTGCCGGTGCCAGGTTCGCAAATCGGCGCCGCCGCGCAACTCCACGACTTGATCCCTTCGCAGAAGTGCTCGGAGCCGTGGATATAGCTGGGCTGGCCGGTGGCGAGCGTGGTGCCGATGCCGTTGGTGCCGGCCTGGCCTTCACGCCAGTCGCCACCCATCGTCAAATGAATTTTTTCGCCGGCCGCCAAGGTACGCAAGTCTCCTGCGGCCTTGAGAATCACACCATCCTGATTGGTGAGCAGCAGGATCGAATGCGAATCCGCAAAGAGATCTGCGGTCACCGTGAAAAGACGATCAGACGCCGCCAGCAACTCCCGGTGCCGCCAGCGCAGCGCCTCGACTGCGTCGCCGTGAACCGCGAACGGTGCCGATCCCGCAGTGGGATTGACCCCAGATTGCAGACTGCGTCGCCAGGAGTCGATCAGCGCCGAAGGCGCGGACGTGGACGGCTCGCCCGCGAGAAAACGCTCCCATGCGAGCATCGTGACCCGGTCTGAGTGACGGTCGTTCGCACGCTGCGCGTTAGCCACTACCCGGCGCAGAGCGGCCTGATTGCCAAGACCCGACATGGTGCTGAGCTGCTGTCTCGTCACAACTCTCCTCCTATGCGATGGGTCAGCTCGGAACCTGCTCTGCGGCTGGCTTCGGCGTGACTCGCAAATATGTCGCGGCGTGCTTTTTTGCTCGACTGCCAGTCAAACCCAGCGACGCGATCGCTGATAAGTATATGCCTGCATCGCGATCCATTCAGCCTGGCAAGCCAGGAATCGCAACGCCGAACGTTTGCAGTATCAGCACGACATTGAACAATAAGACCACGAATGCCGCCAGGGTGGCGATCACAGCGATGAACGCGCGATTTCTGTAGATGCCCATCACGTCCTCGCGGCAGGTGAACCATAGCAACGCGGCCATCGGCAGCGGCAACGCGAGGCTTAATACAACCTGACTGAGGACGAGCGCCTGGGTCGCATTGACTCCAAGCGCCACCACGACGAAACTCGGCACCATCGTGACGGCCCGGCGCAACCATAACGGAATGCGAAAACCCACGAAGCCTTGCATGATCATCTGACCCGCCATCGTGCCGACCACGGAACTCGATATGCCCGAAGCGATCAGCGACAACAGAAAAATCCCTGCCGCCCCAATGCCTAATAGCGGCGCCAGTGTGTGATAGGCCGTTTCGATCTCCGCCACCTCGGGATGCCCGTGATGAAATGCACCTGCGGCCATGATCACCATCGCCATATTGATGAGACCGGCGATGGCCAATGCAATGACGACCTCGATATTCGAGAATTTCAGCAACTTTTCCCGCTCGCGCTCCGTTCTCGCGGGTGCTCGCCGTTGCGTTAGTCCGGAGTGCAGGAAAAGCGCGTGCGGCATCACCGTTGCACCCACGATTCCGACCGCAATCGTGAGCGCATTCGCGTCGGGCAATTGAGGGGAAAACGTATGGGCCAGGACACTCGGCCACGCGATCGGCGTGATGAACAATTCGGCAAGGTAGGACAACCCGATGATGCCGACGAGCGCTCCGATCGCCAGTTCAAGAGGACGGAAACCGGCGCTCTCGAACAACAGCAGGCCGTAAGTCACTACCGCCGTGACCGCCATACCGGCGAGCAAGGGCATATGAAACAGTAACGAGAGTCCGATCGCGCCGCCGAGAAATTCGGCCAGATCGGTTGCCATCGCGGCAATTTCGCTTACACCCCACATGATCAGCAAGACGGGTTTCGGAAACCGTTCGCGACATAGCTCCGCGAGGTTTCGCCCTGTGACGATGCCGAGCTTCGCCGAGAGCGCCTGAAACAGCATCGCCACAAGGTTTGCCAACAGCACCACCCAGAGCAACGCGTAACCGTATCTGGCGCCCGCCTGAATATTCGTCGCAAAGTTGCCCGGATCCATATAGGCAACAGAGACCACCACTGCCGGTCCCGCAAACGGCAGAAGCATCAGCGCGCCGCGGCGGCGGCCATCCAATACCTCTCTTACCGCAAGCGTTGTGCGCTCGGTTCTCGTCGCCGGTCTGGCTGCCTTACGAACGCGATCGTCCAAGCTGTGGCTCCTTGCTCATGAAAATGACAGGAGTGCCCGATTTACCGGGCAGGCATGGCATTCACGGCATCGCACTGCTGATTGCACCGAATATGCCTCGCAACAGCGGAGCGACCGCCGTGCCCATATCGGACATAATAATCAATGTACCGCAGAGTGTGATTGTCCACCCCGACGCGAGCTTGAGCAGGCGAATCGGGGACCGTGCACCGAGGTACCGAGCCGTCGTCGCGACGGCATTGAATCGAGGAGCCGCGCCAATACTCATCGTTGTCTCCGTGTCTATTGATGGCCGCCCGAAACACGCCGGCAACGGCCGTTTTTTTGCCGGTCCTCGACCCGAAGACCGGTTGTAGCGTCACTATTTTCGGCCGAGCAATTCGGCGCCGGCGCCAAGCGCCGGTCCAGCGGTCGGATCGATCATGTCCGGCTTTTTGGCAATCAGTGTCTGGGTGGTCAGGATCAAACCGGCGACCGAAGCAGCGTTGCGTACCGCGCTATAACTGACCTTGACCGGATCGATGATGCCCGCCTCCATCAGGTTGACGAACTTGCCCGTGCGGGCGTCGAGACCCACGCCCGGTTTCGCACGCACCGCCTCGGACACGATCGCCGCGCCGTCAAGGCCGCAATTGGTCGCGATGTGATAGAGCGGTTTCGTCAGCACGCGCTGCAGCAATCTCGCACCCTGTTGCACACTGCCGTGGGTTCGCGCAATCACGCCTTCGAGTTCCGCGGACACGCGCAGCAGCGCCATCCCGCCGCCTGGCACGATGCCCTCGGCAATCGCCGCGCGTGCCGCATTGATTGCATCCTCGATCAGGTGAAGCCGGCGCTTCTGTTCGACCGGCGTGGCGCCGCCGGCGAGGATCATCGCGGTACCGCCGGACAGCTTGGCGAGACGCACCTGAAATTTGTCGCGTTCGACATTCTCCGGGGCCATCTCATACTGCCGCGCGACCTGCTGACGGCGTGCGGCAACAGCAGCCGGATCGCCGCCGCCAGCGGTAATGATGGTCTGGTTCGACGAGATGCGCACCTGCCGTGCGCTGCCAAGATCGCGCAGTTCCGTGGTTTCGAGCTTGCCGCCCAGATCACGGGCGATCACCCGCCCGCCAGTGACGATAGCAATATCCTCGAGCATGGCCTTGCGCCAATGCCCGTACTCCGGCGGATGAATCGCCGCCACCGGCACCCCGCCGTTGTCCCGCCACGCCAGCAGGGCCATGACACAGGCGGGGGCGACCTCCTCCGCAATGATCAGCAGCGGGCGTTTGCTGTGTGCGGCAAGCGCCTGTAGCGCCGCCACTTCCTCTGCCGACTGCAGCCGCTGATCGGTCATCAGAATGAGCGGATTGTCGAGCACCACCTGCATTCGTTCGATGTCCGTGACCATATGGTGAGAGAGGTAGCCGCGATCGAACGCCATCCCATCCACCACTTCAAGACGGGTTTCGACCGTCGTGCCGTACTCGACATCGACGATGCCATCCGGCCCCACCCGCTCGAGCGCTTCGGCCACCATCGCGCCGGTGACCTCGTCATTGGCGGCGACCACGGCCACGGCGCGTACCTCTTCGCTCCCGCGCAACGGTGTCGCTGCCCGCCTGAGCGCCGCGATCACCTCGTCTACCGCGATCTCCAGCCCCTGAACCAGTTCAACGGGGTTGGCGCCGTCCGCGAGACACGAGAGACCCTCCTGGACCAATGCATCGGCCAGCACGGTGGCCGTGGTGGTGCCGTCGCCGGCGACTTCATTGGTCTGCTTGGAGACTTCGCGCACCACCTGCGCGCCGATGTTTTCGAACGGATCTTCCAGCTCGATCTCGTTGGCGATGCTCACACCATCGCGCGAGATGATCGGCGTGCCAATCGGACGGTCGATGATCGCATTCATTCCGCGAGGCCCGAGCGTGCCTCTTACCGCTTTGGCCAGTTTGGCGACACCGCGGCCGAGCGCCATGCGGGCCTCGTCGTCGTGCAGCATGATATTCGGCATGATTCATCTCCTCCTGTTGGAATATTCTGGATTGCTACATTTCGAACCGATTCCACCGTGTTGCCGAACTACGCGAGCCTGACAGCGCTCTTCCAATCGCCGAGCGGCACGAAATGCACGGGCTTGATCTCGACTTGCGGCACGGCTGCGGCTGCGTCCTCCTCGCCGTACCGCGCCGCCAGCAAGCCGCGACACAATGCACTGTTGAATTCCGCATTGACGCCGACCCGCCGTAAGGCGCGCAAGTATGCGCCAAGCCCGTCCGCATCGAGCAACGCACCGTGACTGTCGACGAAAGCTGCTTCGTCGGCCTGCGCAGCGTCAATGGCACAGCCTCTGACGACGAAGCGCCGCGCCAGGTAGCGTTCCACGAGTCGCCGGCTTGCGGAATCATCAGGCAAGCCAGCGAGTTCCGCCACGCTCATGCGCACGAGCCGCGCAGGTTCAAGGCCCCGTTCGAGCAGCGACGTCAGGAGCGCTTCCTGTCGCCGCTGAAAAGCCTTGACCATGAAGGTCCGGCGGATGTCCTCGAGTTCACCGCTAGCCTCAGCGCCGAAGGTGTCCTGGAATGACCGCCCGGCCGCCACACCGCGGTTGATCTCGTCGGCATACATATGTTCGCCGAGTCCGATCGTCACCTTCGTCACCCACGGTAAGCCCGCGACAGCAATGCGCATGTCGTCGGCCATCAGGAAGGCAAAGTTGGCGGCGCACCAGTACGTCGGCAGCCGGAAGCCAATCTGCACGCCGCCGCCGGCGTCCACCTCCACGCGGGTGACGAAACCCAGCTCGGTCACCGATTCGTCGAGTTCGGGATCGGCGACCGATGCGAGTTGCGCCCACACCTCGGCGGCCCGATCGACGGCGGCCGTTGCAGCTTTCGCGCTCGTGGCGACCATGGTATTCATGCCCCGACCGCAGCCGGTTGCCGGACATCCTTCAGCAACTTCTTCTGCGCCTCGACGTCAATACCGTACAACCGCGCCGCATTGAGCCCGAGAATCTTCTTCTTCGCCGTCAGCGACAGTTGCACGCCGGTTTCCTTGCTGACGGACTCCGGCAATTCGAAAGCCATGAACTTCTCGATCAGCCACTTGGGCGACCAGATACCGTAGTCGCTGCCGTAGAGGATCTTGTCTTCGCCGATCCAGAACAGCAGCTCCGAAATCACATGCGCGAAGTACTCGGGACGCGTGTGAATGAACGGCAGCACCACCGCAAGACCGCCGTAGACGTTCGTCTCCTGGGTCGCGATCCAGCAGAAATCGTCCAGACGCGGCAGGCCGCAGTGCTCGACAATGAAGTTCAGGTTCTGGAAGCTGGTCGCGACGTCGTCGACATCGGCAACGTCGAAAGCGTCGCGATTCAGCGGCAGGATCGTCGGGCCCTTATGGACGTGGATATTCCTGATGCCCAGCTTCTCGCAACGCTCCAGGTACTTCTGCACGCTCGGGTCCGACAGCTTGTAGCCCTTGCTGTCACCGCGCCACTCCGCCGTGTAGAGCTTGACGCCCTTGATCCCATACGTCTCGGACAGCTCGTCCAGATAGTCGAGTCCGGCCTCGCCGTCGCGCGGGTCGAACGCGCCGTTGACGATGAAACGGTGCGGATGCTTTTTCTTCAGCTCATAATTTTTCTCAGTCGTGTTGAATCCGTTCTTGTAAAAGTCCGTCAGGTAAGTCGGCTGGCAGATTGCCATGTCGTCGTAACCTTTGACAAACAGGTCGTCATACATGACTTCCGGGCCGTAGTTGTCGAACTTCTCCTTCGGCCACAAATACTCCTTGGGACTCAGGTTCGAGTGATACGCGTAAAAGCAATCGATGAACTGCTGGCCATGCACGTTCTTCAAGTTGGCCTTGCTGCCGTCCCATAGATGGACGTGTCCGTCGATGATGAAAATGTCTTCACCGTCCGTGGTTCGATACATGGCATGTGTCTCCGTAGTTGTTGCGAGCGGCCCGCCACCCGTCAGGGCGGCCGGACGCCTCATCAGATAGCGGGCTGCACGATCACTCGTAGGCCATCGCGTCGTCCATGTTGCCGAACAGCACGACGGTCTCGTCATCGACCATCACCATCCGCCCATAGTGAGTCGAGGTGGATATCTCGAACAGATGCGGGGTCATCTCCCGGCCCAGTGCTTCGCTGATCTCGCCCATTTTGAATTCGATCTTGCCCTGCCCATCGATTCGGATCATGGCGGGCAGATAGGTCACCGTGATGCCGGGCTTATGGGTCATCAGTTCGGCGATAGCACGAGCCTCGACGCTGTCGTTCATCGTGACGCCGCACTGATGGGAAATGGTCTGCTCGAAGCGAACATCTTTCATCGACTTGAAAATGTTGTCGTTGTGCACTGACATTGCGTACTCCTCTTCGCGGTTGGGTTGTGCGGTTAGCTTGCGCGGTCAGATCAACTGGGCAAGCAACCCGTCAGGCCTGGAGTGTCAACGGAAAGTGGACGCCAATCTCTCTGGCGATCATCTCCGCCCGCTCGATCGAGCTGTTCAGGCAGTCATTGAACTGCGCCGTCTTCACATGCGGAATCGACCAGATCGGCTGCAGGTGCTTCGCGGCCGAAGCGGCAAGCGCACCGTGCTTTTCCAGCCACTCTCCGAACAGCTTCCGATTGGCCTCGCCGTGCCTCGGATCGTTGGCCAGCATGTGAAACAGTTCAACGGCATTGGCCAGATTGCGCTCGTAGTCCCCCTCCGCTGCGGACACGACCGTGGGCGTCAGGAAATCGTTCTGCGAAGCGGCGACCTGCATGATGAAACCGCTGCGGAACAGGTCCGCCACCATCGGCTCGAACACGACATTCACCGCAAAGTACTTTTCGAGGAAGTCGGTGGCGCCGCCGATAGCCTCGACCGCGCGACGCGTTTCCTGCCAGATGGGATCGTTCAGCCAATGCTCCTTGCCGGCATCAAGATCCATATTCGCCAGGTCTAGTGCGATCTCACCCAGGTAGAGCGTCAGGTCCTGAGCGAAGCGCAGCTTGTAGGAGGCGTTGGTCAGGATCGCGCTATTGATCATCTGCGTGTAGCCGTAGCGCTGAGCGTGCATGGCGGCGGTGCCGAGACCGAACTCCGCATGTTTGTACGCGCCAAGATGCTGCTCCAGCACCTTGACCCAGGTCTTATCGAAGCGCTTCACCGCGCCCGAGCGCCGCGCGTTGTTGACGGCGCCCGTGATCATGCCGACGATCGTCGACTGACGCTGGTAGTGCGTGCGTTCCCACTCCTCGTCGACCGCGCGGAATTTATGCCAGTCCGTGCTTTTGACTGCCGTCCACGTTTCCGAATAGGTCGGCGTACCATCTGCGAACGCGAGAATCCAGTCCTGAAGCAGATAGCGCTTCGGGTCCGGCTGGACATCGACGGTCATGTCCTCGTAGTGAGTCGCCTTGCGTCCCTTGGGTTCGAAGTAGTTGTACTTGCGGCTCTCCGAGCCCGCAAACTGGGCCGCGCCGGCTGCGCCTGATTTCATCGGTGCGACTTCCTGTAGCGACGTGCTCATGTTGCTCCTCCTTCCTCTTTCGGTTATCGGACTTTCGATCTGGCGCGATGCCTTGGCTTCCGTCAGCGAATAGCCTGGGTAAACTTGTCGAAATAGAGCCGCTCGGGCGCAACGCCCGCCATCTGCAGGACCGGCATCACTGCGTCGATCATCGGCGTCGGACCGCATGTATACGCGTCGATCTCACCGTCCAGCGATTCCTCACGCAATGCACGGCCCAGCACTTCGTGAATGAAGCCGGTCGCGCCGGTCCAGTCATCGCCCGCCTCGGCATCGGAAAGCGCCGGAATAAAGCGGAAATCAGGCAGCCGATCCTCCAGTTCCGCGAAATCGTCGAGATAGAACAGATCGCGACGGCTGCGAGCGCCGTAGAAGAAACGAATCGGTCGTTCTTCGCCGCTTTGCACGTGATCGTTGAGGATCGACCACAGCGGCGACATCCCCGACCCTCCGCCTACCAGCACCATCGGCCCCGGTTGGTCCTCACGCCGGAAACACGTGCCGTACGGTCCCTTCGCCACCAGCCTGTCGCCCGGTTTCAGACCGCCGTCCAGTTGCGACGAGAAGGCGCCGTTGGGATACTTCTTGATGATGAATTCGAGCTTTCTCTCACCGTTTGGCGTGCTCGCCATCGAGAACGATCGCGTAATACCGAGGCCGGGAATCGTCAAGTCCACATACTGACCCGCCCAGAAGCGCAGCGGCCGGGACAACTCCACCTCCAGCAGCCTGATGTCATGCGTCAGCGCGGTGATCTTCGTCAGCGTTGCGTCGTATTCACTCACGGCTATCGAACGGCGCATGAGGTCTTCGTCGTAGTTCAGCAGTTCGACCGTCAGATCGCTGAAGGCGAGTGTCCTGCACAACAGGATGTGATTGGTTTCGCGCTCGTAGTCAGGCAAAGCGAAGGTCGAATACTTCTTCATTTCGACATCGCCCTCGATCAGCAAAGACTTGCAACTGCTGCACTGCCCCTCCTTGCAACCGTGCATCACCGAGATACCCTGGCGAAAAGCGGCATCGAGCACGGTCTCGCCTTCCTCAACCGTCATCTCCACGCCGACCGGTTCGAATCGCACGGTATGAAGTACCTTGTCCTCTTCTGCATCCGGCATGTCGGCCCTCTTCTCTTGCGTGTCACTCATGTCCATGTCGCCCACCTCGCGCTTCTCGTTCGTCCGGGGCAGCCGCGCCGCTGCCGCCGGACGACATGACCTCGTCAGTTCACCGGATTGATCTTGAAACCGGCGCGATATTCGGCGATGTGCTTCTCGCGCTGTTCCGGTGTCATGTTGCGCAGCAGAACGATCGGGCTCTGGATCGTGTGGCCGCGAACATCGTCGAGCGTCCACATGTTCCTGTCGTCGAAACGCAGGTGCGGTTGCGGCACCAGTGTCTTGCCGTCACTGCGCACAAAACCGAGATCCTTGATGCAATCGGCCAGATCCCAGCCGTGGTAGCACTCCTCCCATTCGCGGCGTCCGCTGAAGCGTCCCATTGCCGGAGTCGGCCGCCCCTCGTATTCCGAGGCGAACGCCACCTTGTGAGTCCAGCGGCACAATTCAGAGCAGTACGTGTAGAGCTGACCATCGACCTCGTCGACCACGAAGTCTTCACGGATCAGGCAAGGCACCAGACAGCTCCAGCAGCGGTGCGGATACACATAGCCGTTCTCCTGGTCGAACAGCATGTTGGTCTCGCCGGGCACGCTCTTTTTCGCGTACCACTTCCAGAAGTCGCCGAATTCGGCGTACCAGCCCGGGTACTTGTGCTCGAACCACTCGAAGTCTTTTTCGGTCTGCGCTTCGATGCGCCAG
Source organism: Paraburkholderia sp. SEWSISQ10-3 4 (assembly GCF_030464785.1). Taxonomy (NCBI): domain Bacteria; kingdom Pseudomonadati; phylum Pseudomonadota; class Betaproteobacteria; order Burkholderiales; family Burkholderiaceae; genus Paraburkholderia; species Paraburkholderia sp. SEWSISQ10-3 4. The sequence goes on along the minus strand of NZ_JALPRI010000020.1, from coordinate 26,186 downwards.
AAGTTGACCGGCCAGCCCACGGCAAAGAACTGCGCGACCTTGTGGACATAGTTCTGTTTGACGATGCGATCCCAGGCGGCGGCGACATCGTCGTGATGGATCTTGATACCGTATTTTTCCAGCGGAAGCATGTAGGTACGGTAGTAATCCTCATAGATCCACCGGTGCCACAGCTCGGCATACGATTCCTTGTTCTTGTCGCGATCCGCGGTGCCGTATTCGATGAACGTACCGATTGCCGCATCGACGATCGCGTGGTTTTGCCAGAAGGCGTAGCGCAGGTCGCGCTCGAGCAGCAGGTGATTGTCCGGGTCGTTGATGATCGACATCACCAGCGAATGGCCGTTGCCGATGTGCCGGCTTTCATCGGACTGCACCGAAAGAAACACCGTCGGCAGCGCATAGTCGCCGTTGCGTGCCGCTTCCGACGGCATGGCGACGAACAGCGTATTGGTGAATGCCGTTTCAGCGACCACCTGTAGAAACACGTTGGCCGCGGTGACTGCATCGCCGGTGAGGAAGCCTTCGGCAAACTGACGGCCGATGGTGGTGGCGTAGCATTTGCCGAATGCCGCCTCGGTAATATCGAATCCGGCGGGATCGATATAGTTCTCCATGTACCACTTCTTCAGATTCATCTGGATCGTCGAGTGCCGGAACTCGTCGACCATCTGCATCGTGAAGCCGGTTCGCAGCTCTTCGCCGGGCGCGAGCCGTCCAAGCATCGCCATCGAACGTGCCGCCGAGATTTCCGGGAACGGGATGATCGCAAGGAACAGCTTCATCCACTCGACCCAGCGCGGCTCGACATTGCGGAACATGTCGCCGCGCAACGCCGCGTCGAGCGCGCCATAGACACGATTATCCTTTTCCTCCTGCATCGGAAAATAGGAGCGCAGCACCTGCTTCATCGGGTCACGCGGCGCCTTGCTGATCTTGTAGTCGGTCGGGAAGGTCATCGCTTCCTGGACGTAACTGGGTGTCCAGCCGAGATCGGCGACGCGACGGGCCGCCTCGCCGATACTGATCCCTCGCTGCGAGGTGATCTTGTTTAGCGTTAATCCATCAGACATTGGGCTCTCCTTGTTCCATTTCACGATAACCGTCGTACGGCGACGCTTCGGGGCAGGGCTGGCCAGTGCCGCGGCCAGAGTCAACAACGCGGGTGTAGTCGCACACGCTAGCGAAGATTGGCGGGAGCAATGCTGAAGGACGTATGTCCAGATTCGTTCTTCATGAATGTGTCTCCTGCCATTTCTGTTTTGCGCTTCGGGACTGCAACGCTTTCCTTGTGACTTGCCCTAATAGAGCGACAAGCGTGCCAGGCAACGTTGGCTCAGCGTTGATGAGGCTGAGCCGTGCAAACAGGTCTTTGTGAAGCCATCAGCGCAAGTGTTCTGTTGTGTTATGCGACATTCGCGTTTGATGGACCTGTCCGATATTGGGACATATCCCCTGCCGATTAAATAATCTGGTGTACTGATCTAACTTCGTGAATGACGGCAAGAGGAACCGCAAAAAATTCAGATGCGAACCGCTACTACAGGCCGATCCCCCCGTGACTCTCGCCCTTATAGATCACGCTGGGAGAGTTATTAGCAGGCGGCTTGCCCTCGGCGACAAAGCGCGCGGCGAGGATCATCGCGCCCATGGCGAAATCTTTGCCATAGGCCGCGATCATCGCGTCTGCGAGCGAGCCTAAGCGCTCGAAGAACTGGTCCTTGGACGGGTATTGCTCATTCATAGCTGCCTCCTTCCTCGCATGTGATGAATCTCGTTACAGGCTCATCCCGGACTTCTGAAGCGGAACAGCAGGTCCGGCAAGAACACGAGCGCAAGCTCGCCAGCCTCCGTGCCCAACGCTAAGCGTGCGCCGTCAGGAGACCATGCAACCGTGCTGACCGGACTGCTGCCGGAATGCTTGACGACCAGGACATCGCCGCTGCCCGGCTGGCACAGCAGCACCGCGCCGCTGTGGTAACCCACCGCGATTAGCGGATGCGTGGGATGGCAGGCGACCTGGCTGACCGGCGTCTTGCCGGCCACGCCGCATTCGTGCGGCTGGTCATCGCCGCCGGGCGGATCGAACCGCCAGCAGACAGGTCGCAGACCACCGCTCGTTGCAAGAAACCGGCTGTCCGCGGAAAAAGATAGCGATCGAGGTTGTCCCGGGTACCCGCCCATTTCGATGTCGCCACCGTCGGAGAGCCGCCAGCCGTGCAGCGCGTTTTCTTCCATACCGCTCACCAGATAGCGGCCGTCAGGGCTCCACGCGACGGTGCGGTGATAACCGGGCCACGCCAGATGGCGTTGGTCAAGGGTGTCAGCGGACCATAGGGTGACTCCGCCTTGATGCGAGATCGCCAATTGCGTGCCGGCAGGGTCGAAAGCGAGGGCAGTCGCCGAACCGGGCAACGTCAGGCTGCCGGGCTTCGTCCCCAGCAAGTGAACCCGGCGGCCGCTTGCATACGCACGGCTGCCTGCAGGACTCGCGGCGACCAGGTCGATCCACTCGCCGGCCAGGTCCGCCAGGACTTCGCTGGCGCCATCGACGTTCAGGTGAACGAGGCGACCGTCGTCACCGCCGCTGAGAAATCCTCCTGCAGGGTCGGCGGCCAGCCCAAGGCAGGTACCCTCGTGGACGCTAAAGCGCGCCAGTGGCGTGGGCGGCGCTTGCGCCTGCACGAACTCGACACCGCCGCTCTCGCGCGGCGTGAGCCGCGGCCCGCCTTCCCATGTGCCGGTTGCGAGCGCCAGCGTGCCGTCACCCAGCGCGAAGCCGGCGTATAGCCCGGTGACGTCCCAGACGGCCGCGACAACGGGCGCCTCCGCCACCCAACGCGCGCCGAGCAATTCGATCAGAGGCGGGGGCGCATTCATGAGTCGATCTCACAGTGTCGGATGCTCTCGCGCAAGCCGCGCCGATCGAGATTGCGCCCGATGAATACCAGCCGGCTATCCCGATGTTCGTCCACTCGCCAGGGTCGGTCGAAGTCCGTGTCCATCGTCATGTGTACGCCCTGGAAGACGAAGCGGCGCTCCGATCCGGCCAGGTCGACGATGCCTTTCGCCCGCAGCAGATCCTGGCCTTGCTCAACCACCAGTTGCTGCAGCCAGGAGAGGAAGCGGGTGCGCTCGAGCGGCTTGTCGACGCGCAACGACACGCTGTCTATGTCGTGACTGTGCCGTCCGCGATGCATGGAAGCGCGAGAATCAGCGCGAGAGTCGAGGGGAACATAGCGATAGCTGCGGTCGCCACGCGGCAACGCGCTACCCTCCTCTTGCGACGGGGCGAGACGCATACGCTTGAGATCGAACGCGCCGCGATCGAGCAGCGTAGCGAGTGGCACCGCACATCTGACACTGGGCAGCAGTTCCGCGGTCGGGTTGATGCGCCGGATTTCCTCCTGTATCGCCGCGAGCCCGGCCATGTCGACCAGATCGGTCTTGTTGAGCAACACGATGTCCGCTTGTGCGAGTTGCTCCGCCGCCTCGCGACTGTCGGAGAGGCGCGCTTGCAGGTGGCAGGCATCGGCGACGCAAATCACGCTGTCGAGGCGCGTGTGCTGCCGGATGAGATCGTCGATAAAGAATGTTTGCACCACGGGCGCGGGGTCCGCCAAACCGGATGTTTCGATCAGGATTCCATCGAAACCGCCCTTGCGTCTGACGAGTCCAGACACCACGCGAATCAGGTCGCCCCGCACCTTGCAGCAGATACAGCCGTTATTCAGATCGACGACTTCGTCTTCAGCGCCCACGACGAGATCACCGTCGATACCGATTGCGCCGAATTCATTGACGATCACCGCATAGCGCCGGCCATGCTGCTCACGCAGAATGCGATTAAGCAGTGTCGTCTTACCCGCGCCGAGAAAACCGGTGAGAACAGTGACCGGGATTCGATTCATTGCCAGCCTCCCCGGTTCGCGCCCGGAAGCATCGCGTCGAGATTGACCAACTCGTCTTCGAGCCGGATGCGCTCGGATTCGATCGCCTGCAACGCGCGTTCGGCGTCACTCAGCCGTTCACGCAATTGCGCGATGTTCCGCGTGCCATCGGGCGAGACGCCGTCGCGCTTCTCACATGCCAGCGCGCACGCCAACTCGATCTCGGCGCCCGCACGCCGGCTCTCGCCGCGCAAGTGGTGGGAGTTAACCTCAGTCAGTGCGATGACCAGTCGCATGCGCTCAAAGAGCCGCATTGCGTCTTGCTGCGCCACGGTGTTCTCCCTTCAAGCCGAAGCCGATCCGCTACGGAATCAGCACCGCACGGCCCTTGATCTTGCCGTGGTGCAAGTCTTTGAGCGCCTGGTTCGCGTCGCTCAAGCGGTATTCCCGGGTCGCCAGATGAACCAGTCCACGGTCGGCGAGCGCCATCAATTCGACCAGCTCGGGATAGGTGCCGACCAGATTGCCGACAATCGTTTTCTCGCTGGTGATCATGTCGATGGTCGGCAACTCGATCTTCCCGCCATAGCCGACGATGTAATAGAACCCGGCGTTGCGCGTCATGGCGAGTCCCTTGGCAATCGCATCGCCTTCGCCGACAAAATCGATGACTGCCTCCGCGCCGTTGCCGCCAGTCAACTCAAGCACGCTCTCGACTTCGTTTCCATCGCCCTTGACGGTATGGTGCGCGCCGCATTCCTTCGCAAGCTGCAGCGCGGTCTCGGACCGATCGACCACGATGATTTCCGCCGCGCATAGGGCGTTCAATACCTGAATGCCGATGTGACCCAGGCCGCCCGCGCCGATCACGACCGCAAACTGGCCGGGAAGCAGGTGGCGCGACGCCTTCTTTGCAGCGCGATACGCCGTGAGTCCGGCGTCGGTATAAGGTGCGACATCTTTGGGAGCGAGCGACTTCGGTAGCTGAATCAGCGAGCGTTCGCCGGTCAGCAGGTACTGGGCATAGCCGCCATTCGCGTTGATGCCGGGAAACCGGCTGTCGGTCGCGTGCATATCGTCGCCACGGCGGCATGCAAGACAATGGCCGCTTGTCACCAGCGGATGGCAGATCACAGGATCACCCACCTTCACGCTTTCGACGCCGCGTCCGACCGCTTCGACCCAGCCGGCATTCTCGTGGCCCATGATGTAGGGCAAAGCCACGTCGACCTTGCTGCGCCATATGCCTTCAACAACATGAAGATCGGTGCGGCAGACACCGGCGCCTCCGATACGGACGATCACGTCGGTGGGGCGTTCGATTTTCGGATCCGCGAATTCTTCGTAGCGCACGAATTCGTCGCGGGACAATGACTCGTCGTACTGATGCAGCACTGCGGCTTTCACGCTTCGCCTCCTCCAATCGTTGTGTTTCGAGTTCGAGCAGATGGCCGGCCACTGCAAGACTCGCCTCGGACGCTTGCGACTTTTTTGTAGCTTTCTGAGCAAGCCCTATGCCAATGATCCTGAATTCACCAGGCGTGGGCGCGGCCTACACGATGGACAAGGCGCGATTGATACGCACGGAACTCAACGCCAGTCGTGGCCGGCCCGTGCTGTCGCAAAATCGGACATATGGTTAGAGACAGACTGCCGGGTCTGTTTCAAAATGGGACATATCGCTTTTGCTGAAGTGTGCGATTTTTCGAGGCATAGCGCGGCGAGTATGTTCAGCCACCAGCCGCTCGTCATGAATTCGTCGAAATCCAACTCAGTGTCCGAACATCAGTGAGTAGCGGCGCTCGGTCTGCAGCGACTTGACGTCGGCGTTCGACTTTCGGAGTGCTGATGCTGTCCGGCAAAGGCAAAAAATCCTACCGCGCTTTGCCCGCACTACCCCAATTGAAACCAGAACCGAACTGCAGCGCCGGCGCCCACTTCACGCATGCCTGAAAACTCAACGCAGCGCCACCGACGGCAAACAGAACCGGAATCAGAAAGTCTTGGCTCACACGGGTAAATTCAAAAACGAGCACCACCGCCGTAATCGGCATCTGCATCGAAGCAGCCAGAAACGCCGTCGCGCCGACAACGGCAAACGCGCCAGAAGAAGCGCTCGGCCAGAACAGACTCCAGACACCACCGAGCACGATCGCCAGCAACGCGCCATTCGCAAGCCCGGGCGTCAACAAACCGCCTTCGGCACCCGCACGCAAACTACTCGCGGTGATCACCACCTTCAGCACCAGCAACATCGCCGCGAGCGCCATCGTCAGGTTGCCATCGAACGCCAGTCCCGCAGGCCCTTTGCCATTGCCGAGCAACTGCGGAAAGTGCATCGCCAGCACGCCGATGATGGCGAAGTTCAACAACGACAACACGGGCAAACGCCAATCCTTCGGCGCCTCTGCACGCGCGCGTTTCGTGAGCTCCGTAAAGCCCCACGCCGCAGCACCGAAAATCGGACCGCACACAACAGACCAGACGACGAGCGAGGTACTCACCGTCAACGACGGCACGAGATACTGATGCTCGTTGCCCAGACCGAATTGCGCGACCAGCGCCGCGACGGCCGATGTCACCGCAGCAGGCACCACAGCTTTCCAGCCAAACGTGCCCAACAGCACCTCGAGCACGAACACCGCGCCGCCGAGCGGCACGTTGTACACAGCGGCCAGACCCGCGCCCGCACCGCACGCAACCATGATCCGGCTCTGCTCGACCGATAAGCCCGCGCGGTGCGAAAGCCAGCCGGCCAGCGCCGAACCGATCTCGCGCGGCGCGACTTCGCGTCCGAGCGGCGAGCCGAGCGCCACCGTCACGATCTGCAGCAACGCATGCACGGTGGTGCTCAACACAGGCATACGTGGATCGTCGGATTTGACGGCCTGGCGAATGCTCACGAGCGGCCGCCCGAAGCGATACAGCAACCACCAGCCGAACCCGGCTACAAGTCCGCACATCATCAGGACGAGTACACGCCGCTCAGGCGATGCATCGGTGACACCTTCCAGGAAACTCTCGCTGCTGATTGCGTGCGTCACGCTGTAGCCGTATGCGAGGTGCTGAATACCGTGCAGCAGCAAGGCGAGCAACATGCCGCCGAAACCGGCCCCGATCCCCGTCAGCAACGTGACGACGGCCAGTGCAGCAAGTGGATTGCGCGCGCGGCGCCGTGACTCCGAAGTGATTGATTTGGCTGACATGATGCGTCGACAGAGGCGGAATTAATGGGATAGCGATCATCTTATTCCGCGTCGCAACATGAATCAAATTGCTTTTTCTACTCGACTGATGCGTCATGCGCATAGGTCGAACGCACCCACGTCCTCGTGTGCCCTCAGTTCATCGACGCGAAAAACATCGACAGCACGCAAGCGACGCCGACGAACCACACCAGCGAGCGAAGCGGCGCCAGATTCGCCACATACAAAACCCCGTGCAGCACGCGCGCGACGACAAACGTAATCGCCAGCCAGTTGATCCACGGGCTCGAACCCGACCCGCCTGCCTGCCCTGCGACGACGATCGCTGCGGTGAACATCGCCAATGCTTCCCACGCGTTCTGATGCGCAGCGTGAGCACGCGCGCGCCAGCCTTGGAGGCACGCGAGATAGGTGCGCGGCACGAATGCCGCGAGCCGCTGTTATACCCGCCAGAATCCACTGTCGCCAACCTGAATCCCGCGAGCGCCGCCTCTACAGACGCTCGAAACGAGGCAGTCAGATTGACCGGTTTACCCGGCTCGTAAACGCGAAGAAAAGCGCCAAAAATACATTACAAATAACAAACAATTCATCAAACGTGATTAATACAATAATTACATTAAGCCAACATTCGCCATGCGTTGAGATTCGCACCGGAATTCGCTCCAGGGATTAATACGGATAAACGCGGCATCTACCATGCAAGCGTTTAACGCTCGGCGTACACTCGCTCGAAGCCCGCGCTACGGGTCGCACGGGGCTGCAGAGCCGCCCGTCGTCAAACACGGGTTATTGGAGACTCAGGAGAACAATCAATGAGCTGGACACGGGAACAGAGAAACGTCACGATCGCCGCCTATCTGGGCTGGACTCTCGACGCATTCGATTTCTTTCTAATGGTGTTCGTATTGAAAGATATCGCGGCGGAATTCAATACAAAAATCCCGACGGTTGCCTTCGGCATTATGCTGACCCTGATAATGCGTCCAGTCGGCGCATTGATTTTCGGCTGGCTCGCTGACAAGTACGGTCGCCGTCCGACGCTGATGGTCAACATCGCGTGCTTCTCCCTGCTGGAATTGCTGTCCGGCTTCTCGCCTAACCTGACCACCCTGCTCGTGCTGCGCGCCTTGTTCGGTATCGCGATGGGCGGCGAATGGGGCGTGGGTGGCGCACTGACGATGGAAACCGTGCCGCCCAAGTCGCGCGGCATCGTCTCGGGTCTGCTGCAGGCCGGCTATCCGAGCGGCTACCTGCTCGCTTCCGTCGTGTTCGGCGTCTTCTATCAATACATCGGCTGGCGCGGCATGTTCTTCGTCGGCGTGCTGCCGGCGTTGCTCGTGCTGTACGTGCGAGCACACGTGCCGGAGTCGCCGGCCTTCAAGACGCTCGAGAAGAAAGTGCGCCCGGGTCTCGTCGCCACGTTGAAGCAGAACATCGGCCTGTCGCTCTACGCGATCGTGCTGATGACCGCGTTCAACTTCTTCTCGCACGGTTCACAGGATCTGTATCCGACCTTCCTGCGCGTGCAGCATGGATTCGACGCGCACACAGTGTCGTGGATCACGATCACGCTGAACATCGGCGCGATTTGCGGCGGCCTGTTCTTTGGCTGGTTCTCGGAGAAGATCGGCCGCAAGCGCGCAATCTTCATCGCCGCCCTGATCGCGTTGCCGGTGTTGCCGCTGTGGGCCTTCTCCACCACGCCTGTGCTGCTCGCAGCCGGCGCGTTCCTGATGCAGATCTCCGTACAAGGCGCATGGGGCGTGATTCCGGTGCACCTGAACGAAATCTCGCCCGATGAAATTCGCGCGACGTTCCCGGGTCTCGTGTACCAGCTCGGCAATCTGATCGCATCGGTGAACGGCCCGCTGCAGGCGAGCGCCGCCGAAGCGCACGGCAACAACTACGCGCTGATCATGGCCATTGTGATCGGTATCGTGGCGGTGGTGATCGCCGCGCTGATTCCGTTCAGCCGCGAACGCCGCGGCATCGACATGACACAATCGGCTAAAGAGGTCGCGGCGAGCACCTAGGGAAGCCGCCTCGCGGCACAGCTTTAAGCGTTCGAACTAAACAGCTATTTCGCCGGCGCGTTATCGGGCACAATAGCGACAAAGACGGCTCGAACCGTCATAAAGCAGCATAGGCAGCACTGCAGGCGCCGGGTAAACGCAAAGCAGGATCACGCGAACCCGGCGCCAGAAAACAAACGCAAGGCCAAACACAGGTAGCAAGCAATACGAGGCCGTTCCGATTTCGATCGGAACGGCCTTTTTTATTTCCGCGCGGTTTGACGGGCCCGCGCACATTGGAAAAACGGACCTTCGTCAGGTCTTCTAGAGGAGTTAGTCCACACCGAGCCCTTGATCGCAGTCCCGATCCTTCTTTATCCTGAAAAAAAACGGCTGTTTCAAATAGTCATTTGAATCGCTTGTTTGCGGGCCGGATGCCCGGCAACTGGGAGACGCAAAATGGCAGTTCGCACAACAGGCCGGCATGCCGGCGACACGAAGTCCCGCATCCTCGACGCCGCCGAAACACTTTTCATCGAATGCGGCTATGAGGCCATGTCCCTGCGCCAGATTACTTCGCGGGCCGAAGTGAATCTCGCGGCAGTCAACTACCACTTCGGCAGCAAGGAATCGCTGATTCACTCGATGCTGTCGCGCCGGCTCGACCGGCTCAACCAGGAGCGGCTCAAGCTGCTCGACCGCTTCGACCAGATGCTCGGCACGCGTCTGACCTGCGAGCACGTGCTTGGCGCCATGTTCATTCCGGCGCTGCGGCTGTCGCGCGATCCACGCGTCGGCGGCAAGGCGTTTCTGCGTTTGCTGGGGCGCGCCTACACGGATCCATCGTCGTTCATTCGCGACTTTCTGAATGCGCACTACGAATCCGTGGCGATACGCTTTTTCGATGCGTTCCAGCGTGCGCTGCCGCATCTGCCGCGTGAAGAACTCGGCTGGCGTCTGCACTTCGCAATCGGCGCGCTGTCCGGGGTGCTGGCCGGCACCGATACCGACAGCCTGATCTCGGAGTTCTCGCAGGGCAAGTCGATGAACGACCTGCAACTGATCGCACGTCTTGCTTCGCTCATGGTCGCTGCGTTGAAAGCGCCCTTGCCCGACGGCTCGCAACTGGCCACGTTCGCCGCCGTGCTGGGCGACGCCACAGAAGGCGGCGCCGAAGGTCTGACGGAAGGCGCAAATCCTGCTGCAGGTACGCAGCAGGCGTCGTGCGGGTTTGAATCGTCGGCACCAGCAGTCTCGGACGGTGAGCATCGCGGTGGCAGCGTGGAGGCGAGTTCGTTCCAGCCCGCGTTGCACGGCACGGCTTGAACCGAACGACGCGGGCGGCGCCGCGATGGGCCGTCCGCGTGCAAAAACATGAATGGATACCGCATATCCGAGCAGCACGTCTAAGTCCCGCACCTAAACAACGTCACGCTGTCGAATTGAAAAAACGACACGAAAAACGCAGCAGGGGCGCAACGCAAAAGCGTCCTGAGCACGCGACGTAGCAGCAACATCGCCAGTAGAAGATCAATAGAACGCGAGCCGTCCGCGACCCGTGGATGCGTCCGCACGCACCATCGAAACAGGAGGAAACGTCATGCCGTGGTTCATCCTAGTGTTAGTCATTGCCGCTCTCGCGCTCGTCTACGTTCAGGCGCGCGCCTCATGGTGGCTTGCCTTCATGATCGTCTGGGTGGCTGCCGCGCATGTCAGCGGAGCAGCGGGGCCGGTGGCGACAACCTTGCTCGCGATCGTTTTCGTCCTCCCCGCCCTCGTCCTTACGATCAAACCGCTGCGCCGTACGTGGCTCACGAAACCCGTGCTCGACATTTTCCGCAAGATCCTGCCGGAGATGTCGCCGACCGAGCGTGACGCCATCGAAGCCGGCACCGTCTGGTGGGACGCCCAACTCTTCTCCGGACGCCCGCATTGGGACACGCTGCTCGGCTACGGCCCGGCCACGCTCTCCGCCGAAGAACAAGCGTTTCTCGATGTCGAATGCGAGCAACTCTGCGATCTCGCGAACGACTGGGAAACCAGCATGGTGTGGCAGGACCTGTCGCCGGAAACCTGGCAGTACATCAAGGAGCGCGGCTTCCTGGGCATGATCATTCCGAAGCAGTACGGCGGCAAGCAGTTCTCCGCTTACGCGCATTCGCAGGTCATCATGAAGCTCTCCACGCGCTGCTCGGCCGCCGCCGTTTCGGTGATGGTGCCGAACTCGCTCGGCCCGGCCGAGTTGCTGATGCACTACGGCACCGAAGAGCAGAAGAACCACTATCTGCCCCGCCTCGCTCGTGGCGACGATATCCCGTGCTTCGCGTTGACGAGCCCTTACGCCGGTTCCGATGCCGCGGCAATTCCCGATGTCGGCATCGTCTGCAAGGGTACGTTTGAAGGTCGCGAAACGCTGGGCTTTCGCGTCACGTGGGACAAGCGCTACATCACGCTCGGACCGATCGCGACCGTGCTAGGCCTCGCGTTCCGCGCGCTCGATCCGGATCATCTGCTCGGCTCGGAAGAAGAGCCCGGCATTACCTGTGCGCTGATTCCGACCGACCATCCGGGCGTCAACATCGGCCGCCGTCACTGGCCGCTGAACGCGGTGTTCCAGAACGGTCCGAACTCGGGCAAAGACGTCTTCATTCCGCTCGACTGGGTGATCGGCGGCCGCGCGCAAGTCGGCAACGGCTGGCGCATGCTGATGGAGTGTCTCGCAGCAGGCCGTGCGATATCGCTGCCGTCGTCGAATGTGGGCATGGCGAAGATCGCCGTGCGCGGCACCGGCGCCTATGCCGCGATTCGCCGCCAGTTCCGCACGCCCGTCGGCAAGTTCGAGGGCGTGCAGGAAGCGCTCGGCCGCATGGGCGGCAATCTCTACGTGATGGACGCCGCGCGCCGCCTGTCGGCGCATGCGGTGGACCTCGGCGAAAAACCCTCAGTGATTTCGGCGATCGCGAAGTATCACATCACCGAACGCGCCCGCATGGTCATCAACGACGGCATGGACGTCGCCGCCGGCAAGGGCATCTGCATGGGACCGTCGAACTTCCTCGCGCGCGCGTATCAGCAGGTGCCGATTGCGATCACCGTAGAAGGCGCGAACATTCTCACCCGTTGCCTGATCATCTTCGGCCAGGGAGCGATTCGCTGTCATCCGTATGTGCTGAAGGAAATGGAAGCCACGCGTGAAACGGATCGCAGCAAGGCGCTGCGCGATTTCGATGCGGCCTTCTTCGGCCACGTGAGTTTCACGCTCTCTAATGTGGTGCGCAGTTTCGTTTATGGCGTCACGGGCGGCGCCTTCATCACCAAACCGCGCACGGCGTACGCCCCGCTGCTGTCGTACTACCGCGCGGCCACTCGCATCTCCACCGCGTTCGCGTTGCTCGCCGACGTCTCCATGTTCGTGCTCGGCGGCGACCTGAAACGGCGCGAACGCATCTCTGGGCGCCTTGGCGATGTGCTTTCGCAGCTCTACCTGATCTCCGCAACGCTCAAGCGTTTCGAAGACGAAGGCCGTCAGGAAGAAGACCTGCCGCTGGTGCGCTGGGGCGTCGAAGATTCGCTGTACAAGGCACAGCATGCGCTCGACGGCGTACTCGCGAACTACCCGAACCGCCTCGCCGCGGGTCTCGTGCGCGTGCTGGCATTTCCGTTCGGACTGCCGCATCGCGAGCCGTCCGATCGCCTCGGCACCGAGATCGCGGAACTGATGCAAACGCCGGGCGCGGCACGCGACCGCCTCGTGTCCGACTCGTACGTGCCGCATCCGGATGTCGACGCGCTCGGCTACGGCGAGCTCGTATTCGAGCTGAACCCGCGCTTCACGGAGATCGACCAGAAACTGCGCGACGCGGTCAAACAAGGCCTCCTCGAACCGATGCCGCAGAGCCTGCCGCAACTGGCCGCGTGGACCGAGACGGCGCAACAGAAAGGCCTGATCGACGCCGACGATCGCCGCGTGCTCGAGGACTATGCACGGTATGGCGCACAAGTCGTGAAGGTCGACGACTTCCCGGCCGACTTCGACATGCTCGCCAATTTGCAAAAGCGCAAGGACGCGCTCGAAAAAGCGCTGGAGCTCGCGGCCTGAGCACCTTGAAAAAAACATCCAGGCGGGGCACCCCCAGATGCCCCAAACTGGGTGCACACTGACACACGTTTGAAGTCCGCGATGGGACTTCCTTCGGAGCGTGGCCAGCGGAGCAACCAATAATATGAACGACTCTTACCTGAACTTCGTCAATTCGCCATTCGGCGCGCGCCTCGCGCGCTCCTTAGGTTTACCGAAGCCCGAGGTGCTGCGCCGCTATCGTGCCGACCGTCCCGAGTTCGACGGACTGATCGCGATCGGCGCGGGCCGCGAACCGCATCTGCTCGACGCACTCGCGAATCTCGTGGCGAGCGTCGGCATGACCAGCGTGGCGCATGAGAGCGCGGGGCTATGGGTGCCGCTCGCGAATCGCCATGGTCTGATGACGGGCCGTTTCGAGGCGGCGGAGTCCGGTTCGCACGGCAAGCTCACCGCCCTGCTGTTCGATGCGAGCGGCATCGAAGACAGCAGCCAGCTCGAACCGCTGCACGGATTTTTCCACGACACGTTGCGCTCGCTTGGCAAGTGCGGCCGCATCATCGTGCTGGGACGGCCGCCGGAAACCTGCGCGAGCCCACGCCAATGGACCGCGCAACGCGCGCTCGAAGGCCTCACGCGTTCGCTAGGTAAGGAGGCGCGGCGCGGCATTACCGCAAATCTGGTCTACGTGGAGCAAGGCGCCGAGAACGGTATCGAAGCGACGTTGCGATTCTTTCTATCACCGCGTTCCGCGTATGTGTCGGGCCAGGTGGTGCGCATCGGCGTTCGCGCCGGCGCCGATGCCTTGCCGGCATTCGACTGGAATCAGCCGCTCGCGGGCCGGCGTGCTGTCGTGACCGGTGCGGCGCGCGGCATCGGTGCATCGATTGCGAGCGTGCTCGCCGCGGAAGGCGCGCATGTGATCGGCATCGACATTCCGTCGGCACGCGAGGCACTCGACTCGACCATGCGCCAGTTGAACGGCACCGCCCTCGCCTTCGACATCGCCGCGCCCGAAGCGCCCGCGCAGATAGCGGCGGCGCTCGACGAACAGGGGGTGGATATCGTCGTGCACAACGCGGGCATCACGAAAGACAAAACCATCGCGAAGATGACCGACGCCGCCTGGCAAAGCGTAATCGACATCAACCTGTCCGCGCAGGAGCGAATCGATGACGCCCTGCTCGCGGCAGGCATTCTGCGCGACGGTGGCCGCATCATCGGCGTGTCGTCAATTAGCGGCATTGCCGGCAATCTCGGCCAGACCAATTACGCCGCGTCGAAAGCCGGCGTGATCGGCCGCGTGCAAAGCATGGCGCCGCATCTGCGCGCACGCGGCATCACGATCAACGCGGTGGCGCCCGGCTTTATCGAAACGCAGATGACCGCGAAGATTCCGTTGACCATCCGCGAAGCCGGCCGCCGGATGAACTCGATGAGCCAGGGCGGCCAGCCGGTGGATGTCGCGCAGACCATCGCCTGGCTCGCGCATCCGGGATCGGCGGGCGTAAGCGGCCAGATCGTGCGCGTGTGCGGACAAAGCCTGATTGGAGCATGAGCATGGGTGAGCCGGGTGATCCGTTCCGGGGTGGTCACGCAGCGGGCGCGGCCCGTCCGAAGACCATCGTCATCGAGCAATTGCCCGCGCCGGCGAAGCTGTATGGCCGTGCGTTGTCCGGCATCGTCAAACGCGGCCGCGACACGCAACTGCCAGCGTTGCGCCTCGTACGTCCCGCGGTCGCCCTCGACCCCGGACCGATCTGGCGTTATTCGCGGGTCTGCGGCTTCATCCCCGAGCACGGTGTGCCGCTCACGTATCCGCATCTGCTGGCCTTCCCGCTGCATCTGCTGATGCTGACCGACCCGGCGTTTCCCTGGCCGGCGCTCGGCCTCGTGCATCTGGCAAACCATGTGCGGCTGCGCCGTCCGCTCACTTATAAGGACATGTTGCGCGTCGAGGTGGAATTCGGCGCGCTGCTGCGTCATGACAAGGGTCAGGCGTTCGTGCTGCATACCCGCATGTACCGCCGCGGCGAAGCGGTATGGGACGGCGACAGCGTCTATCTGAAACGCGGCGTGCCCGCGAGCGGCAGTCCGCTCGATCCGCTGGAGCTCGGACCCGATGCGTTGGAACGCATCTCGCGCTGGCAACTGCCGCCGCAACTGGGCCGCGACTATGCACGTGTGTCCGGCGATTACAACCCGATTCACCTCAGCGCGCTATCCGCGAAGGCATTCGGCTTCCCGCGTGCAATTGCACACGGCATGTGGACGTTGGCGCGCGCCGCCGCCGCGCTGCAACCGCCGAAACCGCTCGCCGAGGCTACGTTGAGTGCCGAATTCAAATTGCCGATGCTGCTGCCGGGCGAGGCGTCGTTGTGGAGCGCATCGCCCTCGCTGATCGAGCGCGACATCGAAGTACGCGACATTGCCGGAGAAAAACCGCATTTGCGCGGCCGCATGCAGTGGAAGTTGCTATGACGCACGCACAGGTACACGCAGGTTTTCGTCACAGTACGGGACTCGCCATTCGTCTCATTCGCACCGTTCAATAACCAGGGAACGACCCAAAGGAGCCAAGCATGTCAAACCCGCTGCCCGCCGTGCGCCGCGTCGCCATTATCGGCGGCAACCGGATTCCGTTTGCCCGCTCGAACACCGCTTACGCGACCGCGTCGAACCAGGACATGCTGACCTTCACGCTGCAAGGCCTGATCGACCGCTACAACCTGCACGGCGAACGTCTTGGCGAAGTGGCGGCAGGCGCCGTCATCAAGCATTCGCGCGACTTCAACCTGACGCGTGAATCCGTGCTGTCCACCACGCTCGCCAAGGAAACGCCCGCCTACGACGTGCAGCAAGCCTGCGGCACCGGGCTGGAAGCGGCGATTCTCGTCGCTAACAAGATCGCGCTCGGGCAGATCGAAGTGGGCATCGCGGGTGGCGTCGATACGACCTCCGATGCGCCGATCGGCGTCAACGAGCGCATGCGCAAGATCCTGCTCGAAGCGAATCGCGGCAAGAGCACCGGCCAGCGTGTCGGTGCGCTCGCCAAACTGCGGCCGGGCATGTTCTTCAAACCGCTTTTGCCGCGCAACGGCGAGCCGCGCACAGGGCTTTCGATGGGCGAGCATTGCGAGCTGATGGCCAAGCGCTGGAACATCTCGCGCGAAGCGCAGGACGTGCTCGCTTACGAGAGTCATCGCAAGCTCACCGATGCGTACGCGCGCGGCTTCGTCAACGATCTGATGACACCGTATCGCGGCCTTGCGCGCGACAACAATCTGCGTTCCGACCTGACGCTCGAGAAACTCTCCGGTCTGAAGCCGGTATTCGATCGCGACGCGGGCACGCTGACCGCCGGCAATTCGACACCGCTAACAGACGGCGCTTCCGCCGTGCTGCTCGCAAGCGAAGACTGGGCAGCCAAACATGGCCTGCCGGTGATGGCGTATTTGAGCTGGTCCGAAACCGCCGCCGTCGACTTTTTCGACAAGAAGGAAGGCCTGCTGATGGCGCCCGCCTACGCCGTGCCGCGCATGCTGGCGCGCGCCAGGCTCACCTTGCAGGACTTCGATCTATACGAAATTCACGAAGCCTTCGCGGCGCAAGTGTTGTGCACGCTCGCGGCGTGGCAGGATGACGAGTATTGCCGCACGCAACTCGGTCTGCCCGGGCCGCTCGGCGCGATCGATCGGACAAAATTGAATGTGAATGGCAGCTCGCTCGCCACCGGCCATCCGTTTGCCGCCACGGGCGGCCGCATCGTCGCCGGACTCGCAAAGATGCTCGCGCAACTCGACAAGCCGGCCGGCACCGCGCGCGGACTGATTTCGATCTGCGCGGCGGGCGGCCAGGGCGTGGTGGCGATTCTGGAACGCTGAGCGTCGCGCGTGTTTCAACGAATACCTTATTTCGAAGGCTGCAGCAATGACCGCTTTGATTGCCGCCTTGATGACTTCAATGACTGGCTGCAAGACCAGCATACAAACCGATGAAGCGATTGCTTCAGGAGACGACCGATGACCCAGCCCACGCAAGTCCCGCTCTCGCCCGCCGCCGGATCCACACCGCTCGCGAATGCAGCGGACCCGGCGCCCAGTCAGGCAGCGAATCGCGCGCCCAACACCGACGGCATCTGGTACGCGTCCTATCCTGCAGACGTCCCGCATGAGATCGACGTCAACCAGTACGAATCGGTCGTGCAGTTCTTCGACGAATGCATCGCGAAGTTTCGCGAGCGCGTTGCGTATGTGAGCGTCGGCGCGAACATGACGTATGGCGAACTTGGCCGCAAGGCGGCCGCATTTGCAGCGTACCTGCAAAGCATCGGCGTGAAACCCGGCGAGCGCGTTGCGATCATGCTGCCGAATACGTTCCAGTATCCGGTCTCGCTGTTCGGCGTGCTCAAGGCGGGCGGCGTGGTGGTCAACGTAAATCCGCTCTACACGGTGCGTGAACTCGCGCATCAGTTGAAGGACAGCGGCGCGCAAACCATCATCGTGTTCGAGAACTTCGCGAAGACCGTCGAAGACGCGCTGCCCGGCACCAAAATACAGAACGTTATCGTGACGGGTCTCGGCGATCTGCTCGCCGACGGCCTGAATCTGAAGGGACGTCTGCTCAATTTCATGCTGCGCCATGTGAAGAAGATGGTGCCGGAATACAAGCTGCCGAAAGCGGTGCCGCTGCTCGACGCGCTCTCGATCGGTTACACGCGGCCGCTGACGCCCGTGCGTCCCACGCACAACGACATCGCCTTCCTGCAATACACCGGCGGCACCACGGGTGTGGCCAAAGGCGCGATGCTCACGCACAGGAACATCATCGCCAACCTGCTGCAGGCGAAGGTCTGGTCCGAGGGGCAGTTGAGCGGCGACATCGAAACGGTGCTCACGCCACTGCCTCTCTATCACATCTATTCGCTGACGGTGAACGCGCTGATCTTCATGGGCCTCGGCGGACGCAACATCCTGATCGCCAATCCGCGCGACATGAAGCGCGTGATGATGATCATCCGTCACGAGAAATTTACCGGCATCACCGCGGTGAACACGCTCTACAACGCGTTCCTCGACAACGAAGAATTCTGCAAGCGCGACTTCTCGAACCTGAAACTCGCGATGGCCGGCGGCATGGCCACGCAGAAGTCGGTCGCCGATCGCTTCAAGGCAGTCACCGGCAAACCGATCATCGAAGGCTATGGGCTGACCGAGTGCTCGCCGATCGTGTCGATGAATCCGGTAGACCTGACCAATCTTCGCGACTTCGAAGGCTCGATCGGTTTGCCCGCGCCGTCCACGCAAGTACGTTTCAGGAAAGACGACGGGTCGTGGGCAAACATCGGTGAAGCCGGCGAACTGTGCGTGAAGGGTCCGCAGGTAATGAAAGGCTACTGGAACCGTCCGGAAGAAACCGCCAAGGCGATCGACGATGACGGCTGGCTCGCTACCGGCGACATCGGCGTGATGGATTCGCGCGGCTTCATCCGCCTGATCGACCGGAAGAAAGACATGATCCTGGTGTCGGGCTTCAACGTCTATCCGAACGAAATCGAAGACGTGATCGCGATGCTTCCGGACGTGCGAGAAGTCGCCGCAATCGGCGTGCCCGATGAGGCGCAAGGCGAGCGCGTGAAGGTATTCATCGTCAAGCGCAATCCGTCGCTGACCGCGGACCAGGTGATCGCCCACTGCCGCAAGAACCTGACAGGGTATAAGGTGCCGAAGCTCGTCGAATTCCGGGACGAGCTGCCGCAAACCAATGTCGGCAAGATTCTGCGCCGCGCGCTGCGCGACGAGGAACTCGCGAAGCAAAAACCTGCCTGACAGGCAAGGCGCCTGGCACCATGCCTTGCGCCATCCTTTCGGAGAGATTCATGAAGCACAGCATGTCCGCACGCTCACGCCGCGCGAGTCGCTTGAACCGCTCGCCGGCCTTCATGCGCCTCGCCCGTTTTTCGTCGGAGACCGCCATGTTGGGCGCGTCTCTCGCCGCTTCATGGCGTGCGGGTTCGTCACGCGGACTTCTGATCGGCGCGCTGGTGGCCAGCGTCGCCGCTCTGGCAACGCCAGCGGCGTTCGCGCAGAACGACGACACGCCGCCCGCTCTCGACACCGCTAACGCCGTCAAGGCGCCCACCACGCCGTCCTCGCAGGTCGGCAAGCTCACGCTCGATCAGCAAGTCAAGTGGCTGCGCGCTGCGCAACAGAGCGGCGCCATGGAAAAACTCGACGACGCGCAACTGGTCGCCCTGTTCCAGTCGCTCGATCCGCTTGCGTTACCGCGCTACATCAAGGAAGGGCCAAACGGTTTTCCGTCATATGAGTTCACCATGTCGCGCTCGGAACGCATTCACGGCCAGTGGCCCGACAAGCCCGATCACATGCTGGTGCGTATCGCCCACGATCCGCTGCGAATCTACGCAAAGTGGCTGCCCGACGGCGCGCACGCCGGCCAGGAAATCATCTACGACGAGTCCAAACGCACCGACGAAATGTATGGTCACCTCGGCGGCATCATGAACGTGATGCCGCTGTGGACCTCGCTGACCGGTGCGCTCGCCCGTGCGCAATCGAACCACCAGGTGCGCGATCTCGGCACCGAGTACATTGCTGGCCAGTATCTCTCCGAAGGCAAGAAATACGTCGAGGCCGGCTTGCCGCGCTCGACTCAGGTGGAAGTGAAAATGATCGACGGCGTGCGCGTGGTCGCCTTCACCTTCGAAACGCCGAACGGCCAGCCGCAGTTCTATGCGAAGAAAGAAACGCTCGGGCTGGATCTGCGGCATCCGTATTTCCGCACCGTCGAGTCTTATGACAACGACGGCAAGATCTTCGAGAAGATCGTCTTCGAAAGCATCACGCCGAAAACGTTCGACGACTCCACCTTCGATCCGAAGAACAAGGCTTATAAGTTCTAGGGTTCTAGCGGCTAAGGCGTGGCGTCAGCGCAAAAGCGACATGTGCGACGGGCCCCGCGCCCTGCTCGTGGCTGTGCTCGACCAGTTGGCCTACGCGGGTGGCAAGCTCCCTGAGCACGAAGTAATCGGATACGCGTGTGAGGCCGATCAGCGACGCTGGCGATTGCCCGGACGTCTGCCCGAATCGCAGTGCAAGTGTCGTGTACCAGAGCGCGCCGATGTCGTCACCGGCTTCGAAGACGGGCAGCTTCATGTGTGCCACGTAGGCGGCGAATGCGGGGCCGCCGGCGAGCGTGGAATCGATCACGGCAAACGTATCGTGGCGAGCGGCTGCGTCAGCGAGCCACGGCCACACGCCCCCTGCCGCGGTCGAGAGCCATGCACCGGTCATCATGAAAGCGCGTCGGTCCATTTCCTGTTCACCTCACTCACTGACTCACTCGCCTCAGGTATAACCCCGCCGGTCGCGCCATGCCGCCGGCCAGATCCCCTGCTTGCCCGGCGCGAGAATGCCGTTCGGGTCGAGTGCGTCCTTGATCGTTTCCGAGAGCCGCAGCAACGCGCCGTCGTTGAAACTGTACTGCGCCGCCGCGAAATCCATATACGCGAGATGCGCGCGATATTCGCCGTAACCCGCCGCGCGTGCATCGCTCATCAGCGATCGCAATAAAGCACCCGCCTGCTCGACCTGATTCGCGTCGTCGCGGTCGAAGATCGCCGCGAAGATGTGATGCAGATGACGCACGCCCGCCGTAAAACCGCCGTAGTAATCGAAGCCATATTCCGCCGCGCGCGTCTTGACCATCGTATATTGACGCAGCGCGTCGCGGCCGGTCGCTGGGCACACCGGCGCGAAGTCCACATGCGCGCCCGCGCCGCCGCGCCAGTCGAGCATGCGAAACGCGCTCATCGCGGGGATACCAGCCAGGTTGCGATCGCCGCCCGCGGTGGGTTGCGCATCGCCCTTATAACGGACCGCTGACAGTTTCGCCTGTGGCACGCGAGCGAACGCGCGCTGCACGATCGCATAACGCGCGTCGATCACTTCAGGCGTGCCGTATAGCGCGAAATGAAGATTCCAGCGGCCCACGTTCAGCTTGTCGAGCATGGCGGCCACTGCGCTTTCGGGCATCGCGCCTTTGCCTTCGTACCACTGCTGACGGGCCGACAGTCCCGCGGCCCTGCGCAAACCGCCTTCGATCACCGCGTTGTTGCGGATCGTTTCATCGAGCCGCAATGGCCGCAGAATATCGACGATCGTTTCGAGATCCTCTTCATGCCGGAACTGGATTTCGCCGAGCAGATACGCGGGCGGCGCGGGCATTAGCCAGACACCGAGCTTGGTGACGATGCCGTAGTTCGATTGCATGAACATCGCATCGAAGGAAGGCCCAAAGCCCGGTTGATACAGTTGCCAAGCGGTGCCGATTTCGATTCCGCCCATCCCGGTTCGCAACACGTCGCCGTTGGCGAGCACCACTTCCATGCCGCACTGCGTCGCCGCGTGATCGCCGTACGCGGTATAGCCGAAGCCGCGCTCGAGCGTATTGCCGACCACGCTGCCCCAACCCGCAGCGGGCGGATCGACCCAGAGCTTGTAGCCCTTTTCGCGCAGATGCGCATAGAGATCGAAGTAGCTGACGCCCGGTTCGACCAACGCGTAGGCGAGCGTCTCGTTCACTTCGATGATGCGATTCATCCGCTGCAGATCGAGCACGACTGAACCCGCCAGTCGCGGTGCGGCGCCACCGTATGCGAAGTTGCGTCCGGTCGAGACTGTCCACAACGGAATGCGAAATTGATTGGCAATCCGCAACACTGCGCGAATCTCGTCGACCGATGCGGGCAACAGCGCGGCCGACGCGGAAAACGCTTCGCGCTCGCCGGGCGCGAACGGATCGAGGTAGGAGGAGAGCCCGGCGGCCGAGGTCACCACGTACGACTCGCCGACGATCGCGCGCCAGCCGGCGAGCGCGCGATCGAACCCGGCGGCGGAAACTTTCGGCGGCAAGCTACGCGTCAAGGCATCTCCTTTGCGGCGATACGTGTGTGCGGCGGCAAGCTAGCGGTGCATCCCGCCACCGCCGTGCGACATGCCATGCGACATGCCGCCCCACATGTGTGCCGACCCGCCGCCGTGCCAGCCACGCCCACCCATTCCGTACGATCCGTGCACATAATGCACGTGATCCATGTGATGAAAATGATGAAAACGGTCGACGAAAATGACCGACACGCCGCCAAACAACACCGGCGGCCCCCAGTACCACGGATCGTTGTAATACACCGGCGCCGGCGCCATAGCCTGTGCGGCGGCATCGTCTTCGACGATCTGCCAGCTGCCGTCAGGCTGCTGGCACGCGCGGCCGCTGACCTGCTGCATGACGCCGTCGATTTCCGCCTGGCCCACCACAAAACGGCAGGTCGACGTGTCAGTCGACGGCGCATTCGCATTCGCATCCGATTGCGCTTCGACCGGCGCCGCGTAAACGGCGCACAGGCACAGACACGCTACGCCGAAACGCAGCCGCGTGCCGAACTGATGAGAAGTAAGCATGATTTCGCTGCCTCGACGCGCCGGCGTTGCGACTCGCAAAAAGCGTGTCGACACCGTAAAGACCCCGTCGGTTTGCCTCGCACGAGACCCTGCCGTACCAGCGTGCTTGCAAGGAGGAACAGCATGATCCTGCATCGAGTAAACGTTGCGCCGCGCGACGCTATTCCGGCGGCGCGCGCGAACGCACGGCGTTTCTGTTACCGCGTGTTGCAGGGGAATCCAATGGGGGTGCTCGCCGTGCGCTCAGTGCTACTGCCAGGCCTCCGGCTTGCCGCCTAGCGCGCTGCATACTTCGATGGCAATCGAGCGCAACTTGTCTTCCGAAATCGGCCCGGATAACGCGTAGCCCATGCGGTCGCTGACCCAGTAGAAGGTCCGGCGGTTACCGTCGCGGAACAGGCGGAACGCGGTTTCGTCGCGAGCAATTCCGGTGATGTACAACGTGAGGCGCGCGCCGCTGGTATTTTCGTACATGAACTGCGCGGCCGGTCCTGCTTCGCCGGGCAACAGACGCCCACCCACCAGCGAATAACCGTACTCCTGCAACGACGGCACCGAGAGCGGCCGGTTCAGGCGTTTGGACAGCCAGTTGATCAGATGCTCTTCCTCGTTCGCGGCGACTTCTACGGGATGACGCCGCTCGGGCGTGTACACCGCGTAGGCGATATCGGCGCGTTCGGCAAAGCTCGGCGGCTGGCCGCCCAGACCGTTCCACGCGCCGCCCGTCAGACGCGGGGCGAGCGGCCCCAAGGCGAGCGCAATTCCCGCGCCGGCTGCGAGCCAGCACGCCGCGAGACCGACGCGCTGCCACCACGGCGTCGGCCGCCGCACCACGATGAAGGCCGGCTCGTCGTCCGCGTCGCTCTGTCCGACGCTTGGTCCGACGCTCTCGCTGCGTTCGCTGCGCTGCGGCGCACCACACAGCGCCTGCAGCGCCGCTTTTTGCGCGCGCCACGCCGCGACTCTGGCGGCAGCCTGCGGCTGCTGCGCCAGTTGCGCCTCGATCGCGGCGCGCTCCCCGGCCGGCAATTCTCCGTCGACAAACGCCGACAGCGCCCGCAGATCGGGCTCCTCAGGCAAGCTGGAATCGTGGTCGTTATTCATCACGGATTTCTCACTACTTTCAGCGGCGGGACTTTTCGCGCCAACCCCACAGCGCCCCCTTCAAGCGGCCCCTCCGTCATCAGCACGCGCATGTGTTCCCGCGCGCGCGACAGCCGCGACATCACCGTGCCGATCGGCACGCCGAGCGCTTTCGACGTTTCCTGATAAGACAGTTCCTCCACGCAAACGAGCAGCAGCACTTCTCGCTGCTCGACCGGCAGGCAATACAGCGCCCGCTGCAGATCACGCAACACCAGACCGTCGACCTCGCCATGCGGCGCTTCGAGATTGCGCCACGGCGCGCTTTCGTCGTCAACGGCAATTTCGCGGCGGCCGCGCAACTGATCGATGTAAAGATGCCGCAGAATCGTCAGGAGCCACGCACGCAGGTTGCTGTTCGGACGGAACGCCGACCAGCGCGCGAGCGCGCGCTCCGCCGTATCCTGCACGAGGTCGTCGGCCCAGGCGCGGTCTCCCGTCAGTGCGCGCGCGTAGCGGCGCAACTGCGGGAGCCACGAAATCACTTCCGCTTCGAAACTCACCCGGCGTGGCAATGCTCAGTAGCCACCGCCACTACTACTGTTACCGCTGGCGCCCGAAGCGCTGCCGTCAGTGGTGCAGCCGCTCGTTGCGAGCGAGCCGAGCGCGAGCGCCAGCAGCACGAAGGTGGCGGAAAGAATGCGGGATACTTTCATGGTCAGTCTCCTGATGAGCGCCCGGCCGGCGCCTGCGAACCGGGGATCCGATCGGCCACGTGCGAAATGCAACGCTGCCATGTCTGACATAACGTGGGCAGGCTGTGTTTTATTCCATGTGTGGCACCGGCACGAGCCATCTTTTTCCGCCGCCCCGTTCGGGCGCGCCGAACGGGGCCGATGAAGGCGCTATTCGTCGGCAGATTCGTAACTCAACGTTACAGCTAATAGTTATCAGATGCTTATGTCCGCGCAAGCCGTTATAGTGGACGCAGTTCGCCCGCCGACGCGTTCTGCCCCCACACAGGGTAGAATCGCGGCGAACAACCGTCTTTCTAACCTGAATTGTCCATGGCTTCCGCAGAATCGCATCCGCAAAACGACTTCATGAACGCTGCGCGCAAAGAACGAAAGCGCGTCGAGATCTATCTTGTCAACGGCATTCGCCTGACGGGGTGCATCGAGTCGTTCGATCAGTATCTGGTGATGCTGCGCACGCCTGTCGGCCTGCAAGGCATCTACAAGCGCGCGATCTCGACGATCCAGCTCGACACCGGCACACGTCCGGCGCCGCGCGCCGGTGGGCGGCCTTCGCACGGCGAGCACACCACGCGTGGCCCGCACGGTTCGCGTGAACCGCGCGATCACCGTGAGCCGCGGGAACCGCGCGAATCATATGGCGCGCCGTCTTCGGATCGCCCTGCGTCCGACCGTAGCAGCAGCACGTCCGACGGTCCGGTGGTCGTAACACGCCGCCGGCGTCTGTTCGGCACGGGCGGCGGCGACGGTGGCAACCATGGTGGCGGCAATCATGGTGGTAATGGTGGCACCGGCGGTGGCACCAGCGGCGGCAACGAATAAAGCGCCGTTTTGGCGGCCGGCTACTCCGACGGATAGCCGAGCCGCTGCAAGATTTTCTCTAGCCGCATCACCTGCAATTCCGTCAGCTCGAATCCGCATTTGACCGCCAGCACGCGGCGGCGCCAGTACACGGCGTCCAGCATGCGTAGCGCCGGTTGCCGTGTTGCCCAATCCAGATGTTCCAGTTCGGCTTCCACCACGTGTGACGCGTTGAAGCGCTGCGCGCGCGCCGGTTTTTTTCGGTCCATGTCGTTCGCTGCCTAGTTGTTCGCTGCTTCTGTTTGCTCCCCTCCCGAGCTTGAACGTTGCCCGTTCACGGTATGCCGTGGTTTTTTTGCCGGGCTGTTTGGCCGGCGGGTGCTTTTGTTGTCAGGCGACATTCGGAGAACGACTTGATGCGGGTTGGTTTTAAGTTTTGTTTTTTGCCTGGTGGTTTCTGGTTTCTGTTTTTTTTTGGGGTTTGAAGGAAATGCTTACGGTGAGAGGTTGTTCGGCTGATGCTCGGCCGGGGTTGCTTTGCGCTATGCTGGGTTGTTGAGTCTCTTCTCGTGGAGTACGTCATGACCAAGTCGAAGCAGCATGCAACTCATCCGAAGGAAGCGGTGCGGCCGCCCGCTGAGTCCGCCGATAGTCGGCTCGATGAGGCTCTCGAAGAAAGCTTTCCTGCTAGTGATCCGATTGCAGTTGATATGAGTGAGCCGCGGCACCCGGCTGTGGATGAAGTGCCTTCGGCGGGGAAGAAACGGCATTAGGTTTTGGGTTTTTCCTTCGCGGGGCGCGTGTTTTGGTGGGGCGCCTGGGGTTTTGGCCTTTCCTTGTTTTGTTAGTGGTCTATTAGCGTTGCCCCTGTGCGGGGCG